>PQAI01000031.1 GCA_003105245.1 Betaproteobacteria bacterium
TGCAGCGTCTTGGCCTTCTCGAAGGCTTCCTCGATCGTGCCGACCATGTAGAAGGCCTGCTCGGGGAGGCTGTCGCACTCGCCGTTCACGATCATGTTGAAGCCCTTGATCGTGTCCTTGAGGGTGACGTACTTGCCCGGCGAGCCGGTGAACACCTCGGCCACGTGGAACGGCTGCGACAGGAAGCGCTGGATCTTKCGGGCGCGGGACACCGCGAGCTTGTCCTCGGGCGAAAGCTCGTCCATGCCCAGGATCGCGATGATGTCGCGCAGCTCCTTGTAGCGCTGCAGGATGGCCTGCACGGCGCGCGTCGTGTTGTAGTGCTCCTCGCCGACCACGTTCGGGTCGACCTGGCGGGAGGTCGAGTCGAGCGGGTCGACCGACGGATAGATGCCCAGCGCCGCGATGTCGCGCGAGAGCACGACCGTGGCGTCGAGGTGGCCGAAGGTCGTGGCCGGGGACGGGTCCGTGAGGTCGTCCGCGGGCACGTACACGGCCTGGATCGAGGTGATCGAGCCGGTCTTCGTGGAAGTGATGCGCTCCTGCAGCCGGCCCATCTCCTCGGCCAGGGTCGGCTGGTAGCCCACCGCGGAGGGCATGCGGCCCAGCAGCGCCGACACTTCCGTGCCGGCCAGCGTGAAGCGRTAGATGTTGTCGATGAAGAGCAGGATGTCGCGGCCCTCGTCGCGGAAGCTCTCGGCCATGGTGAGGCCCGTGAGCGCCACGCGCAGGCGGTTGCCCGGGGGCTCGTTCATCTGCCCGAACACCATCGCCACCTTCGACTTCGACAGGTCGTCCTGCACGATGACCTTGGCGTCGCTCATCTCGTGGTAGAAGTCGTTGCCCTCGCGGGTGCGCTCGCCCACGCCGGCGAACACCGACAGGCCCGAGTGCTGCGTGGCGATGTTGTTGATGAGCTCCAGCATGGTCACGGTCTTGCCCACGCCGGCGCCGCCGAAGAGGCCGATCTTGCCGCCCTTGGCGAACGGGCAGATGAGGTCGACCACCTTGATGCCCGTCTCGAGGAGCTCCACCGAGGGGGAGAGCTCATCGAACTTGGGGGCGGCGGCGTGGATGGAGCGGCGATCCTGGGTCGTCACCGGGCCGCGCTCGTCGATCGGGCGGCCGAGCACGTCCATCACGCGGCCCAGCGTCCCGGGGCCGACGGGCACCGAGATGGGCGCGCCGGTGTTCTTCACCTTCATGCCGCGGCGAAGCCCGTCCGAGGAGCCCAGCGCGATCGTGCGCACGATGCCGTCGCCGAGCTGCTGCTCGACCTCGAAGGTGAGGCCCTTCTCGGCGAAGGACTTCTCCTCCTCGACGAGCGTCAGCGCGTCGTACACCTTGGGCATCGCCTCGCGCGGGAACTGGATGTCGATCACCGCGCCGATGCACTGGACGATCCTGCCTTCTGCCACCTGGGTCGCACTCATGTGTATGTCCCGTAAGTCGAATCTTTAGACGGCTGCCGCCCCACCGACGATCTCCGAGAGCTCCTTGGTGATCGCCGCCTGGCGCGACTTGTTGTAGACCAGCGTGAGCTCGTCGATCACGTTGGAGGCGTTGTCGCTCGCGGCCTTCATGGCCACCATGCGCGCGGACTGCTCGCTCGCGATGTTCTCGGCCATCGCCTGGTAGACGATCGCCTCGAGGTAGCGGCGCAGCAGCTGCTCGAGCACGGTCTTCGCGTCCGGCTCGTAGAGGTAGTCCCAGCCGCCCCGGGTGGTGCGGTCGTCCTCCTGGAGGCGGTCGGCCGTGAGGGGCAGGAGCTGCTCGATGACCGGCTCCTGCTTCATCGTGTTGATGAAGCGGGTGTAGATGATGTACACCGACCCGATCTCGCCCTTCTGCTGGGACTGGAAGAGCACGCGGCCGGGGCCCACCAGCTTGTCGAGGTGCGGCGTGTCGCCGTAGTGCGTGAGGTGCGAGACGACCTTGGCGCCGAAGCGCTGCAGGAACGCGAAGCCCTTGTTGCCGAAGGCGGTGAAGTGGACCTTGCGGCCCTCCTGCTGCCATTCCTTCACCTTCGCCGTGAGCAGGCGCAGGACGTTCGTGTTCATGCCCCCGCACAGGCCCTTGTCGGAGGTGACGAGGATCACGCCCACGTCCTTCGCGACCTCGTTCTTCACGAGGAAGGGGTGGCGGTACTCCGGGTTGGCGTTGGCCAGGTGCGCGACGATGTTGCGGATCTTGTCGCCGTAGGGGCGCGCGTGGCGCATGCGCTCCTGGGCCTTCCTCATCTTGGAGGCCGCGACCATCTCCATCGCCTTGGTGATCTTGCGCGTGCTCTGCACGCTCTTGATCTTGGTCCGGATTTCCTTGGAGCCAGCCATCGAGGTCGTCCTAGTAGGAGCCGTTCTTCTTGAAGTCCTTGATGGCGTCGTGCAGCTTCGCCTCGTCGTCCTTCGAGAGGTCCTTCGTGCTCTCGATGCGGTCCACGAGGTCGCCGTACTTGCCCTTCACGTAGTCGCGCATCGCGCGCTCGGCGGAGAGCGCCTTCTTCACGTCGATGTCGTCGAAGTAGCCGTTGTTCACGGCGAAGAGCGTGAGCGCCATCTCCCAGACCTGCAGCGGCTGGTACTGCGGCTGCTTCATGAGCTCGGTCACCATGCGGCCGCGGTCGAGCTGCTTGCGGGTGGCCTCGTCGAGGTCGGAGGCGAACTGGGCGAAGGCCGCGAGCTCGCGGTACTGCGCCAGCGCCAGGCGCACGCCGCCGCCGAGCTTCTTGATGACCTTGGTCTGCGCCGAGCCGCCCACGCGCGACACCGAGATGCCCGCGTTGATGGCGGGGCGGATGCCGGCGTTGAAGAGGTCGGTCTCGAGGAAGATCTGGCCGTCCGTGATCGAGATCACGTTCGTGGGAACGAACGCGGACACGTCGCCGGCCTGCGTCTCGATCACCGGCAGCGCGGTGAGCGAACCCGTCTTGCCCTTGACCTGCCCGTTGGTGAACTTCTCGACGTACTCCTCGTTCACGCGCGCGGCGCGCTCGAGCAGGCGCGAGTGCAGGTAGAACACGTCGCCGGGATACGCCTCGCGGCCCGGCGGGCGGCGAAGCAGCAGCGAGATCTGGCGGTACGCCCAGGCCTGCTTGGTGAGGTCGTCGTAGATGATGAGGGCGTCCTGGCCGCGGTCGCGGAAGTACTCGCCCATCGTGCAGCCCGAGTAGGGCGCGATGTACTGCATCGCCGCGGGGTCGGAGGCGGAGGCGGCCACGACGATGGTGTAGGCCATCGCGCCGTGCTCCTCGAGCTTCCTCACCACGTTGGCGATCGTGGAGGCCTTCTGGCCCACCGCCACGTAGATGCAGAGGAGGTCCTTGCCCTTCTGGTTGATGATCGTGTCGACCGCGACGGCGGTCTTGCCCGTCTGGCGGTCGCCGATGATGAGCTCGCGCTGGCCGCGGCCGATCGGCACCATGGAGTCGATCGACTTCAGGCCCGTCTGCACCGGCTGCGAAACGCTCTTGCGCCAGATGACGCCCGGGGCGACCTTCTCGATCGGCTCGGTCATCTTGGCGTCGATCGGGCCCTTGCCGTCGATGGGCTGGCCCAGCGAGTTCACGACCCGGCCGATGAGCTCGGTGCCCACCGGCACCTCCAGGATGCGGCCCGTGCACTTGACGGTGTCGCCCTCGGAGATGTGCTCGTAGGTGCCGAGGACGACGGCGCCGACGGAGTCGCGCTCGAGGTTCAGCGCCATGCCGAAGGTGTTGCCCGGGAACTCGAGCATCTCGCCCTGCATGACGTCCGTGAGGCCGTGGACGCGGCAGATGCCGTCGGTCACCGAGATCACGGAGCCCTCGGTGCGCTTCTCGGCGGCCACCTGGAGGTTCTGGATCTTCGACTTGATGAGTTCGCTGATTTCAGCCGGATTGATTTGCATGTGGGGCTCCGAATACGTGTCTTCTGCGGTCAGCGCGCGAGCGCGACGGCCATCTGGGCGAGCGCGTCGCGCATCGAGGCGTGGATCACCTCGTCGCCGACGTGGACGCGGGCGCCTCCGATGAGGGTCGCGTCAACCTCCACCGTGGCCTCGATCCTGCGCCCGTACTTGCGCGAAAGCTCCGCCACCAGGTCGTCCCTGTCGGCGTCCGCGAGCGGCATGGCGCTCACGATGCGCACCTTGAGGACGCTCTCGTGGGCGCGCTTGAGCGCGTCGAACTGCGCGGCGATCTCGGGCAGCAGCACCGCGCGCGCGCCCTCGACCAGGATCGTGACGAGGTTCCTCACCGGCGCGGAGAGCCTGTCGCCGCCGACGCCGAAGAAGATCTCGAGCTTCTCGGACCGCGAAAGCCGCGGGTTGCCGAGCAGGCCCGCCATCTTCGGGTCCGCGGCGATGGCGCCCGCGAGGGCGAGCCCTCCGGACCAGCCGGGGAGGTCCCGCGACTCCAGGGCCGCGCGGAACGACGCTTCGGCGTAGGGGCGGGCGAGGGTGGCGATTTCGGCCATGGCGTTTCCTAGAGCTGCGCCTTGAGCTTCGCGAGCATCTCGGCGTGGGCCTTCGCGTCGACCTCGCGCTGCAGGATCTTCTCCGCGCCGGCGACCGCGAGCGCGGCGACCTGCTCGCGAAGCTCCGTCTTGGCCTTGGCGAGCTCGGAGGAGATCTGCTCGCGGGCGCCCGCGATGATGCGGTCGGCCTCCGCCTTGGCGGCCGCCTTGGCCTCCTCGACGATCTGGTGGCCGCGCTTCTCGCTCTCGCCCAGCACGCCCGAGGCCTTCTCGCGCGCTTCCTTCATCGCGCTCTCGCCCTTGCGCTCGGCTTCCACCAGCGCGGCCTTGCCCTTCTCGGCGGCGGCCAGCCCGTCGGCGATGCGCTTGTTGCGCTCGTCGATGGCGCGGTTGAGCGGCGGCCAGATGAACTTGACCGAGAACCAGATGAGGAACGCGAAGGAAAGCGCCTGGACGAGCAAGGTCGCGTTGATGTTCATGGCAACGACCCTTTCGCTCTGGCCTTGATTACTTGATGACCGACAGGAGCGGGTTCGCGAAGCCGAAGAACATCGCGATGCCGACGCCGATCAGGAACGCCGCGTCGATGAGGCCGGCGAGCAGGAACATGAACTTCTGCAGCTGCGGGATGAGCTCGGGCTGGCGGCCGGCGGCCTCCAGGAACTTCGAGCCCATGATGCCGATGCCGATGCAGGCGCCGATGGCGCCCAGGCCGATGATGATGCCGATGCCGAGCGCCGTGTAGGCTTGGACGAGGGCGAGGAACTGAGCCATTGTTTTTCCTTTCGGAGGTACGGGTGTTGAGGTGAGGTGGAGTTGCGTCGGAACGGGTTCAGTGGTGCTCGTGGGCCATCGCGATGTACACGACCGACAGCACCATGAAGATGAAGGCCTGCAGCAGGATGATCAGGATGTGGAACACGGCCCACGCCCAGGTGAAGGCGATGGACGCGCCGCCCGCGATGAGCCCGCCGACCGACAGGCTCGCGATCGTGCCGAGCAGCCCCAGCAGCATGAAGATGAGCTCGCCCGCGTACATGTTCCCGAAAAGCCGCATGCCGAGCGAAATGGGCTTCGCGAGCAGCTCGATGATGTTCAGCCCCAGGTTCGGGAGCCACAGCAGCGGGTTGGAGCCGAAGGGGGCGGTGAAGAGCTCGTGCAGGAAGCCGCCCGCGCCCTTGGCCTTGAAGCTGAAGAAGATGATGAGGAAGAACACCGAGAAGCTCATCGCGAAGGTGGTGTTCAGGTCCGTCGAGGGCACCGCCTTCCACGCCGGCGCGCCCAGCCCGTGCGAGATGGTGGCCACCCAGTCGATGGGGATGAGGTCCATGAGGTTCATCATGAACACCCAGGTGAAGATCGTGAGGGCGAGAGGGCCGAGGAACGCGCGCGATCCGGGGAAGACGTCGCGAACCGTGCCGTCCACGAACTCGAAGAACATCTCGATGAACGACTGCAGCCGCCCGGGCACTTCCGCCGTGGCGCCGCGCGCCACCATCCAGATGACGCCGAGGCCGACGAGGCCGAGGACCCAGGACATGACGATCGTGTCCATGTTGACGGTCCAGAAGCCGCCCTCCCCGACCTTCACCGTGAGGTTGGTCAGGTGGTGGGCGATGTACTCGGATGCGTTTTGGGCGGCCATACGCTCAGTTTCTTTTCACTAGCGCGAGCAGCGGGGCCGCCCACGCGACACAGAATCCGATCACCACGGCGCCGGGCGCCGCGCCTGCCGCCTCCACCCCGGCCCTGCCGGAGAGGAGCGATACCAGGCCCACCAGGGACACGGTCCACTTCGCCGCCTCGGCCATGACCAGGACCCGCAGGGCCTGCCAGGGCGTGGGCGCCGGGCGGTTGCGCCACCGCAGCACCCCCAGGAAGGCCAGGGTGCCCGCCAGGGCGGCCGAGCCTCCGACGAGGGCCGCCAGCGCGCTTTCCCCCCCGCCGAGCGCCGCGGCTGCTGCAGTGCAGCATGCCACGAGGCCGGCCTGCACCAGCACCTGCCGGCGGCCGTCGAACACGGCTGCGGTCGGCGCGGGCGTTGGGCTCGGGCGCGGTGACGACAAACTTGCGGATTCTAGCCCGGATGGGTTCATGGGGTCAAAAGTTGCGGCGACGCAATATGGGGCCGTCAGTTTCGCGTCAGGCGCGCGACGATGCCGTCGAGCTGCTCGAGGCTCGCGTAGTCGATCACGAGGCTTCCGCGCCCGCCGCGGCGCGCCTTGATCGTCACGGTGGCGCCGATCGCCTCCGCGAGCTGCTCCTGCAGCCGCCGAGTGTCGGCGTCGAGGCGCGGCTTCGCGGCCTTGGCGCCGGCCTTGGGGACGGCGAGGACGTGCTGCACCAGGCGCTCGGTCTCGCGCACGGAGAGCCCGCGGTGGGCCACCTGCTCGGCGAGCTCGACCTGCTTCGCCTTGCCCACCCCGAGGAGCGCGCGGGCGTGCCCCATGTCCAGGCGGCCGTCGAGGAGCATGTCCTGGACGGGGCGGCTGAGCTCGAGCAGGCGCAGGAGGTTGGTGACGGCGCTTCGCGAGCGGCCGACCGCCTTGGCGGTCTCGTCGTGGGTGAGSCGGAACTCGTCGATGAGGCGCTTGAGGCCCGCGGCCTCCTCGATGGGATTSARGTCCTCGCGCTGGATGTTCTCGATGAGGCCGATGCCGAGGGCCGCGTCGTCGGGCACCTCGCGCACGAGCGCCGGGACGCGCTCCAGCCCCGCGAGCTGGGCGGCGCGCCAGCGGCGCTCGCCGGCCAGGATCTCGTAGCCCCCATCGTCGACGGGGCGCACCACGACCGGCTGCAGGATGCCGCGGGCGCGGATCGATTCGGCGAGCTCCGCGAGCGAGGCCTGGTCCATGCGCGTGCGCGGCTGGTACTTGCCGGGGCGAAGGCTCCTCACGGCGAGCTGCGCGAGCTCGCCGTCGGCCCGCGCCTTGCCGCCGCCGCCCAGGAGGGCGTCGAGGCCGCGTCCCAGTCCCTTGTGCTTGGTCATGTCGTCTTCCTTGTGGTCAGGCGGGCACCGCGGCGCCGCTTCGCTCGAGGAGCTCGCGGGCGAAGGCGAGGTGGGCGTGCGCGCCCTTGGAGGCGGGGTCGTGAAGCAGGACGGGCTTGCCGAAGGAGGGCGCCTCCGCGATGCGCACGTTGCGGGGGATCACCGTGTCGAAGACCTTCTTGCCGTAGTGGCGCTTGAGCTCGTCGGAGACCTGCACGGTGAGCGTGCTCCTCGGGTCGTACATCGTGCGCACCAGCGCCTCGATCTCGATCGCGGGATTGAGGTTCTGCTTCACCTTGCGAAGCGTCCCCACGAGGTCGGAGAGCCCCTCCAGGGCGTAGTACTCGCACTGCATCGGGATGATGACGGCGTCGGCCGCGGTGAAGCCGTTCACCGTGAGCATGTTGAGCGCCGGCGGGCAGTCGATCACCACGTAGTCGTACTCGGCGAGCACCGGGACGAGCGCCTCGCGCAGGCGGTACTCGCGGCGCTCGATGCCCACCAGCTCCACCTCGGCGCCGGCGAGCTCGCGGTTGGAGCCCACCACGTCGTAGCCGCCCTCCGCGCGCACGCGCGCCTGCGCCACGCTGCAGTCGCCCAGGACCACGCCGTAGACGGTGCGCTCGAGGGCGGTCTTGTCGATACCGCTGCCGGTGGTCGCGTTTCCCTGCGGGTCGAGGTCGACGAGGAGGACCTTGCGCCCGTAGTGGGCGAGGCTCGCCGAGAGGTTCACCGCGATGGAGGTCTTGCCGACGCCGCCCTTCTGGTTGGCGATCACGTAGGTGCGGGCCATCAGGCTGCTTTCATGAGGACGAGGTGGCGTTGCGCCTCGAGGGTGGGAACCGCGATGGCGACCACGCTCTCGACGCGATGGGTGGAGGGAATGCGCGCGATCTCCTCGAAGGGATACACGCCCTTCATGGCGAGCATCGTGCCGCCGGGAGCGACGAGGTGGCCGGACTGGGCCACGAAGTCCGCGAGCTCCGCGAAGGCGCGCGAGACGACGGCGTCGAAGGGGGCAGGCGGGTGCCAGTTCTCGACGCGCTCGCAGGCGACCTCGACGTTGGCGAGCGCGAGCTCGGCCTTGGCCTGGCGCAGGAAGGTGGCCTTCTTGTGGCTGGAATCGAGGAGCGTGACGGCGAGGTCGGGCCGCGCGATGGCGATGGGAATGCCGGGCAGCCCGGCGCCGGTGCCCACGTCGAGCAGCGTCCTCGCGTTCGCCACGTGCGGGAGGACCGAGAGGCTGTCGAGGAGGTGCAGGACCACCATCTGCGCCGGCTCGCGCACCGCGGTGAGGTTGTGCACCTTGTTCCACTTGCCGATGAGCTCGAGGTAGGCGACGAGCTTCGCCCGGGCGGCCGCGTCGAGGGCGAGGCCCATCGCGTCCAGTCCCCGCTCGAGCTGCGTGGCGATCGTCACGCGCTCTTCTCCTCGGCCGCGGCGCGCTCGGCGAGGGCGCGGCGCTTGAGGTGCACGAGCAGCAGCGAGATCGCCGCCGGCGTCACGCCCTGGATGCGCGCGGCCTGGCCGACGGTTTCGGGCCGGTGCTGCGCGAGCTTCTGCTGCACTTCCTTCGACAGCCCGCGCACGCCGGCGTAGTCGATCTCCCGCGGAAGCGCCAGTGATTCCTGCGCCAGCAGCCGCGCCACTTCGTCCCTCTGGCGGTCGATGTAGCCGGCGTACTTGGCGGCGATTTCCACCTGCTCCGCCACCGCCGCATCCTCGACCACCGCGCCAGCATTGGGGAAGGACAACAGTGAGTGATAACCAACGTCAGGTCGCCGAAGGAGGTCGAAGAGCGAGTACTCACGCTCCATGGGTTGACCCAGGACGCGAACCTGGTCTTCCACGGGGATCCGCCCGGGCTGGGCCCAGGCGGCCTTCAGGCGCGCGGTCTCGCGCTCGATGGCCTCGCGCTTTGACGAAAAGGCGGCCCAACGGGCGTCGTCCACGAGTCCCAGCCGGCGGCCGGTCTCGGTGAGCCGCAGGTCGGCGTTGTCCTCGCGCAACTGCAGCCGGTACTCGGCGCGGCTGGTGAACATGCGGTAGGGCTCGGAAACCCCGCGGGTGACCAGGTCGTCGACGAGGACGCCCAGGTAGGCCTCGTCGCGCCGCGGGCACCAGCCGGTTTCGCCGCGGGCGAGCAGCGAGGCGTTGATCCCGGCGAGCAGCCCCTGGGCGGCCGCCTCCTCGTAGCCGGTGGTTCCGTTGATCTGCCCGGCGAAGAAGAGCCCGGCGATCGCCTTGGTCTCCAGCGTCGACTTGAGGCCCCTCGGGTCGAAGTAGTCGTACTCGATGGCGTAGCCCGGGCGCAGGATGTGCGCGTTCTCGAGCCCCGGGATGGTCCGCACCAGCGCCCACTGCACGTCGAAGGGCAGGCTCGTCGAGATGCCGTTGGGGTAGAACTCGTGGGTCGTGAGGCCCTCGGGCTCGAGGAAGACCTGGTGGCCCGCCTTGTCGGCGAAGCGGTGGATCTTGTCCTCGATGGAGGGGCAATAGCGGGGGCCGACGCCCTCGATCACGCCCGTGAACATCGGCGAGCGGTCCAGCCCGCCGCGAATGGCCTCGTGCGTGCGCTCGTTGGTGTGGGTGATCCAGCAGGGCAGTTGCCGGGGATGGGTATCCCGCGAGCCCAGGAAGGAGAACACCGGCTCCGGGCTGTCTCCCGGCTGCTCCTGGCACTTGGAGAAATCGATGCTGCGGCCGTCGATGCGGGGGGGCGTGCCCGTCTTCAGGCGCCCGACCGGCAGCGAGAGCTCGCGCAGGCGGGCGGCCAGCGAGAGCGACGGCGGGTCGCCCGCGCGGCCGGCGGCGTAGTTCTCGAGCCCGACGTGGATGCGCCCTCCCAGGAAGGTCCCCGCGGTGAGGACCACGGCGCTCGCGCGGAAGCGAAGGCCGATGCCGGTCACGGCGCCGGCCACGCGGTCGCCCTCGAGGATGAGGTCGTCGACGGCCTGCTGGAAGAGCCAGAGATTGGGCTGGTTCTCCAGGCGCCGGCGGATGGCGGCGCGGTAGAGCACGCGGTCGGCCTGGGCGCGCGTGGCGCGAACGGCCGGCCCCTTGCTCGCGTTCAGGGTCCGGAACTGGATGCCCGCCTCGTCGGTGGCGAGCGCCATGGCCCCGCCGAGGGCGTCGACCTCGCGCACCAGGTGACCCTTGCCGATGCCGCCGATCGAGGGATTGCAGGACATCTGGCCCAGCGTCTCGATGGCGTGCGTGAGCAGCAGCGTGCGCGAGCCGGCGCGGGCCGCGGCGAGGGCGGCCTCCGTGCCGGCGTGGCCGCCGCCGACGACGATGACGTCGAAACGGGTCGGGAAGTCCATGGTTGGGCTCGCGCTCGCCGGGTTGCGTCCGGCGCCGCTGGGAGAATCGCGAATTCTACGTGGAATTGCGCGCCGGACCTAGCGCGGTTCCACGTGAAACGCCGGGGTCAGCGCCCCCGCGCCTCCAGCCAGGCCGTGGCCCTCGCGATGGCCTTCTCGCGCGCCTCCGGGTGCGGCCCGACGGTCGCGCCGCGTCCCCCCGGGCGGTTGGGGTTTCGCACCTCGGGGCGCTCCCGGACGCGGCCGTCGACCCGGTCGAAGCTGTGGTGGGCGCCGGGGTAGACGTCGATCTCGATCGACCCGGCGGGCGCGGCGGCGGCCACCGCCTCGCAGTGGCGCGCCGGCGTCCAGTCATCCGCGCCGCCGGCCTGGATGAGGAGCGGAACCGTCGGGCGGTAGGGCGCCCTCGCGATGTCGGCGCAGCCGGGATAGAACGCCACCGCGGCACGGAACCGCGGCCCTGCCTCCTGCCACCCGGGGGAATCGGCCTTCACCGTGTGCAGGACCGCCGAGCCGCCATTGGACCAGCCGATGAGGTCGATGCGCCGCGGGTCGACGCCCGGCCGGGCCGCGAGCCACGCCAAGGCGGCATGGGCGTCCCTCGGCCGGTCGGTGGCCGGGGAAACGCGCCGATGGGCCTGGGTGCAGATCTCCTTCTCCCCACGCGGCCCGAAGCTGTCCAGGAGGAGGGCGACGTAGCCGCGATCACGGAAGTGCTCGGCCCAGAAGGCGTAGCTCGCCGTGGGCTCGCCGTCCTTCCGCCACATCCCGCTGCAGCCGTGGAGCATCACGATGGCGGGGAAGGGCCCTTTCCCGGCCGGCTGGTAGAGGCGCCCGGAGAGCTCGACGTCCGGGCCGGGGAGGCGGACCGGCTCGCCTCCGGCATGGACCGTCGCGGCCCACGAAAGGGCGAGTGCCGCCAGCGCCTGTTTCACGTGGAACCGCCGGCTACCGGTCCGCGGGCCGGCGCGACACGCAGTAGCTGTAACCCAGGGCGGCGAGCTCCTCCTCCGACAAGTGCGGCGCCCGGGAGGCGGCCAGCAGCATGTGCGCCTGTACCCCTTCGAGCCACGAATCGGGGACGCGCCGGACCTGCGTGGCCGGGTCGATGTTGGCGCGCAAGGCGTAGACGATCGTGCGCGCGGTCTGCGAGGACACCGAGCGGCACGTCTGCTTCACCGAGTCGCTGACTTCCTGCGACAGGGCGGGGCCAGCGGCGAGCAGGGTCGCCGAGGCGACGAACGCGGCAGGAATTCTCATGGATAGTCCTTTCTATTTCCCGATGCAGAAGCGGCTGAAGATCTGCCCCAGGAGCTCGTCCGGCGTGACCTCGCCGGTAATGGCGCCGAGGGACTGCTGCGCGAGTCTCAGATCTTCTGCATACAATTCAAAGACTTGCATGTTCTCCTCGGCGGCGGCCTGAAGGCGCGCCGCGGCTTCCCGCAGCGCGACCAGGTGGCGCTCGCGGGCCAGGAACACCCCTTCCGAAGAGGGTCGCCAACCCGCCACCTCGAGGAGCCACGCCCG
>PQAI01000032.1 GCA_003105245.1 Betaproteobacteria bacterium
TCGGTCAAGTCGCTCTTCACGCCCAACACCCGCTTCATCGAGGTGATCGAGGAGGGCTTCTCGGGCGGCAACGTCATCCCCGCGACCTTCCAGGGGACGGACGCGGACCTGAAGCAGGTGCGCGCCAACGTGCAGAAGTCGAGCGAGATCGGCCGCACCGTGGCCACCGACTTCACGGGCGCGCTCGTCGTGGCCGGGCTCCTGGAGATCGACCCCCAGACCAACAAGCGCCTCAACTACTTCGAGGTCTCCTCGCGGCTCGAGGAGCTGCGCCAGAAGTACGAGGGGCCCCGCCACWCGGTGCACATCATCGGGTTCGCCAAGGCCGTGGGCGACATCCGCGACGGCGCGCGCGGCGTGCTCGCCTTCTTCGGGGTGGCCTTCGTGATCACCGCGGGCCTGATGCTYTTCTTCGTGAAGGACCTGAAGCTCACGGGCGTGGCCCTCGTCGTCGCGATGATGCCGGTGCTGTGGCTGCTGGGAACCCTTCCCCTCCTGGGCTACGGGATCGACCCGCTTTCGATCCTGGTGCCCTTCCTCATCTTCTCCATCGGCGTGTCGCACGCCGTGCAGATGGTGAAGACCTGGGAGCGCGAGGCGGTCTCGGGCGTCGACAGCCTCACCGCGGCCAAGCGCGCCTTCTCCCGGCTCTTCATCCCGGGCACCTTCGCGCTGCTCACCAACGTGCTGGGATTCGCGGTGATCATGCTGATCCCCATCGACATCGTGCGCGAGCTGGGCATCACGGCCTCCCTCGGCGTGGCCTGGATGATCGTGACCAACAAGATGCTGCTGCCGATCCTGCTCTCGCACCTGCAGATCTCCAAGTCCGCCGCCTCGAAGGACGCGTTCCAGGAAAGCCGCGTCGAGCGCGTCTGGCACGCGGCCTCCGGCTGCGTCGATCGCCGCAAGGCGAGCGCGATCGTCGCCGTGTCGGCCGTGATCCTCGCGGTGGGCGTCGTGGGCGCGCACAACCTGAAGGTGGGCGACTACGGCATCGGCGTGCCGGAGCTTCGGCCCGAGTCGCGCTACAACACGGACAACGCGAAGATCATCGAGAAGTTCGCGATGGGCACCAACACGCTCGGCGTGGTCGCCCAGACGAAGGGCGTCCAGGGCGCCTGCACGAACTACGACATCATGACGGTGATCGAGAAGTTCGACTGGTTCATGCAGAACGCGCCCGGCACGCAGTCGGTGATCTCGCTGCCGGGCCTCGCCAAGGGCGTGAACGCGGGCTTCAACGAAGGCAACATCAAGTGGCGCCAGCTGCCGCGGGACCCGCAGGTGATGGCGCAGAGCGTCACCCCCATCGACACCGCCACGGGGCTCCTCAACCCGGACTGCAGCGCGATGCAGGTGCTCGTCTACACGACCGACCAGCAGGGCGAGACCCTCGCCTCGCTGGTGGCGAACGTGAAGGAATTCGCGGCCAAGGCCAACAGCGACAAGCTCGAGTTCAAGCTGGCCACGGGCAACATGGGCGTCACGGCCGCGACCAACGAGGCGGTGGACGCCGCGCGCTGGGAGATGAACTTCGCCATATTCGGCGCGCTCCTCGTCATGTGCATGATCACCTTCCAGAGCCTGCGCGCGACCCTTTGCATCCTCATCCCGCTCGCCATCGTCTCGGTGCTGTGCGAGGCGCTCATGCCGCTGCTGGGCATCGGCCTCAAGGTCTCGACGCTGCCGGTGATCGCCCTGGGCGTGGGCGTGGGCGTCGACTACGGCATCTACCTCTACGACCGCATCGAGGTGCACCTCGAGGAGGGCAAGGGCCTCGCCGTCGCGTTCTTCGAGGCGCTCAAGGAGCGGGGAACGGCGATGGTGTTCACGGCCGTCACCATGACCATCGGCGTGGGGACCTGGGCCCTGTCGGCGCTCAAGTTCCAGGCCGACATGGGGATCCTGCTCGCCTTCATGTTCTTCCTGAACATGCTGGGCGCCATCTTCCTGCTGCCGGCGCTCGCGGCATTCCTCATCAGGCAGCGCCCCGCCGAGTGAGCGCCCCGGGACTCGCGCGCGGCCTGGTCGCGGCCGGGTCCCTGGTCCTCGCCGCCGGCGTCGTGCTCGGCGCCGTCGCGTCCCACGCGGCCGGCCGGGCCCCGCACCCGGAGGCGGCGCGGCTGCTGCAGACCGCCGTGCTCTACCAGCTCGTGCACGGCATCGCGCTCGTCCTGGCGGGCGTGCTGGCGCGCTTCGGCGCCACGCGCTGGCTGGCCCTCGCGGGCGCCGCCTTCGGGGCCGGCGTCCTCGCCTTCTGCGGGTCGCTCTACTGGCTCGCGTTCACCGCGACCTCGGCCGGCATCGTGGCGCCGCTGGGGGGCTCCGCCTTCATCGCCGGCTGGCTCCTCCTCGCCGTGCACGCGCTGGCCGAAAGGACTCCCTAGGCCGGGACGACCGCGTCTCCCACCCGGATGGCGCCGGGCGCGAGCGTCACCGCGTTCATGCCGAAGCGGGCTCCGAACTCCGGGCTCATGCGCCAGGCCGAGAGGGTCGCGAGGGGCTCCGGTCCCGTCACCTCGCCCGTGGCCTGGTCGGTCGTGGTGACCTGGCAGCGTCCGCAGGGCTTGGCCATGCGCAGCCGCGCCGCCCCGACCGAGAATTCGCCCCAGCCGTCCTCGGCGAAAGGCTCGCAGCCCCGCACCACGATGTTGGCGCGGAAGCGGTCCAGGGGCACGGGACGGTCGAGGCGCGCGTTGAGCGCCGCGAGGGACGCCTCGGAGACGACGAGGTGGGCGTAGCCGTCCGCGAAGCCGACCAGGCGGCCCGGGCCGGCATGGCGCGGGTTGGACGTGCGCCGGGTCGTGTCCGGCATGTAGGCCAGCCGGCAGGGGCGACCGAGGACCTCGGAGAGCCAGCGGTCCGCCTCGGGCGAGGGCGCGATCGCGGCGCACTCGCTGTCCCACACGGTTGCCTGCAGGGGCTCGCCCACGGCCGGATCGAGGGGAACGCGGATCTCGTCGAGGTCCGGCGCGGCGAGCAGCAGCGCGTCGCCCGCGATCTCGGTCCAGACCGTCGCCATGAGCGGCAGCTCCCGCTGCGAGAGGAAGTGGCCCTCGCGGTCGACCACCACGAAGCGCCGGTCGCGGGCCAGCCCCCGCTCGGTGGCGTGGGCGGCGTCGACCGCGATGCCCCTGAGCCCCTTCACGGGGTAGACGTTGAGCTGCGAGACGGTGATGGCCATGGCCCTTTCCGAGGATTGAATTGGGGGTCGAAGGGGGGTACTTTACCCGTCCCGGCCGGGGGACTTCCGGCAGCCATCCTTCCTGAAGGGGGACGCCATGGCGTTGTGGGACAAGTTGATGGGCGAACTGGTCGACATCGTCGAGTGGCTCGACGACACCAACGACACGCTCGCCTACCGCTTCGAGCGCTACCAGAACGAGATCAAGTACGGCGCGAAGCTCGTGGTCCGCGAGGGCCAGGTGGCGGTGTTCATCAACGAGGGCAAGCTCGCCGACGTCTTCAAGCCGGGCACGCACGAGCTCACCACGCAGAACCTGCCGATCCTGGCCACCCTCAAGGGCTGGAAGTACGGCTTCAACAGCCCCTTCAAGGCGGAGGTGTACTTCTGCTCGACGCGCAAGTTCACCGACCTCAAGTGGGGAACCCCCGGGCCGGCGATGATGCGCGACCGCGACTTCGGGGTCGTGCGCGCCACCGCCTTCGGCATCTACGCGATCCGGGTGAAGGACGCCGGCACGTTCGTGAAGGACCTGGTAGGCACCGACAACCGCTTCACCACGGCCGAGATCCAGGAGAACCTGCGCGGAAAGATCGGCCTTCGCATCAAGGAGGTGATGCCCGAGCTGGGCATCCCGGTCATCGACCTGGAGGCCAAGGTCACCGAGCTGGGCACGCGGCTTCGCGACCGCCTCTCGCCGGAATTCGAGGGCATGGGACTCGAGCTGGTGGAGGTGCAGGTGCAGGACATCGGCCTTCCGGAGGAAGTCGAGAAGGCGATCGACAAGCGCGGCGCCATGGCCGCCATCGGCAACCTGCAGGCCTACACGCAGTACGAGACGGCCTCCGCGATCCGCGATGCGGCCAACAATCCCGGCGGCGCGGCGGGGGCGGCCGTGGGGATCGGCGCGGGCGTGGCCATGGGCGCGCAGATGATGAACGCGATGACGGGCGGCGCGGCCGCGGCGCCCTTCGGCGCGGGCGCCGCGGCCCCTCCGCCCATCCCGGGCGCCGTCGCCTTCCACGTCGCCGTGAACGGCCAGCAGACCGGTCCCTTCGACCTGGCGGCGCTGCAGCAGCAGGCGGCGAGCGGCAACCTCACGCGCGCCTCCCTCGTGTGGAAGGCCGGCATGGCGCARTGGGCGAAGGCGGGMGAGGTGCCCGAGCTCGCGACGCTCTTCGCGAACGTGCCGCCGCCGGTCCCGCCCGCCTCCTAGGCGATGGAACAGGCCGACCTCCAGCCGACGCGCCCCGAATCCGCCTTCGTCAAGACCTTCCCCTGCGCSGGTTGCGGGGCGAAGCTCACCTTCGCGCCCGGCACGCGGGAGCTGCGCTGCGAGTACTGCGGCACGGCCAACGCGATCGCGGAGAACGACGCGCGCGTCGAGGAGCTCGACTTCGACACCTACCTCAAGGCCCTCGAGGGCAAGATGGAGGTGCAGGAGGTCGAGGAGGTGCGCTGCGACAAGTGCGGCGCCGAGCAGTCGCTGGCCGGCAGCCTCTTCGCCGGCCACTGCACCTTCTGCGGGGCGGCCATCGTCTCGAAGGGCTACGCGAGCCGCCGCATCAAGCCCAAGTCCCTGGTGCCGTTCCAGGTGAACCGCCAGCGCGCGGCGGAGGCCTTCCGGCGCTGGGTGAGGAGCCTGTGGCTCGCCCCCGGCGACCTCAAGCGCTACGCGCAGAGCGACGCGGGGCTCACGGGCGTGTACCTGCCGTACTGGACCTACGACTGCAACACGGCGAGCGACTACGCCGGCGAGCGCGGGGACGACTACTACACGACCGAGACCTACACGACGCAGGATTCCCAGGGCCGCTCTTCCACGCAGACCCGCCGCGTGAAGCACACGCGCTGGACGCCCGCCTCGGGGCACGTGGAGAAGTTCCACGACGACGTCCTGGTGATGGCCTCGAAGACGCTCCCGGCCGGCATCACCGACTCCGTGATGCGCTTCAACCTGAAGGGACTGGTGCCCTACCAGCCGGAGTTCGTGAGCGGCTACCAGGCCGAGGCCTACCAGGTGACGCTGCGCGAGGGGTTCCCGATCGCCAGGCAGTCCATCGACGAGGCCGTGCGCGYGCTCATCCGCCGCGACATCGGCGGCGACCAGCAGCGCATCCACTCCGTGTCCACCCGCTACGCCGACGTGAAGTTCAAGCACGTGCTGCTGCCGGCGTGGATCTCGGCGTACCGCTACCGCGACAAGGTCTACCGCTTCCTCATCAAYGGCCAGACGGGCGAGGTCTCGGGCGAGAGCCCGAAGTCCTGGTGGAAGATCGCGCTCCTSGTSGCCGSGGTCCTCGTCGTCCTSTTCCTGATCCTGCTGGCGGGCGGGAAGGGCTAGCCGACCTGCTTCAGCATCGTGGCGCCGTCGGAGACCTCGAACTTGCCCGGCCCCTCGACGTTGAGCGTCTTCACGACGCCGTCCACCACGTACATCGAGAAGCGGTTGCAGCGAACGCCCAGGCCGCGCGCGGTGAGGTCGAGCTCCAGGCCCAGCTTCTTCGTGTACTCGGCGCTTCCGTCGGCCATGAAGCGGATCTTGCCGCCGGCCTTCTGGTCGCGCGCCCAGGCGCCCATCACGAAGGCGTCGTTCACGGCGAAGCACCAGATCTCGTCCACCCCCTTGGCCGCCAGGGCGGCGTGGTTGTCGAGGTAGCTCGGCACGTGCTTGGCCGAGCAGGTGGGCGTGAAGGCGCCGGGCAGGCCGAAGATCGCGATCTTCCTTCCCTTCACCAGGTCCTCTACCTTGAAGGTGTTGGGGCCCAGCGTGCAGCCGCCGCCCTCGACTTCGATGAACTCCTGGACCGTGCCCGCGGGCAGGTGGTCGCCGACCTTGATCGTCATGTCCGATGTCCCTCTCGTTGGTTGTGCGTTGCGAAACAGTCCTCAGTGCGCCCGGCGGAAGGCCGCGAGCGCGAGCCCGGCCCCGACGAAGGCGCCCCCCAGGATGCGGTTGACCCAGCGCAGGTGCGACGGGTCCTTCATGACGGCCAGCACGCGCGCCGCGAGCCCGATGTAGCCCGCCATCACGACCATGTCGACCACGAGCGTGGTGAGGCCGAGGATGGCGTACTGGACGAACTGCGGCCGCGCCACGTCGATGAACTGCGGCAGCACCGCGACGTAGAAGATGATGCCCTTGGGATTCGTGATGTTCACGAGGAAGCCCTTGGCGAAGACCTCGCGGGAGT
>PQAI01000033.1 GCA_003105245.1 Betaproteobacteria bacterium
TCGGGTCGCAAGCCCCGCAGGACGCCCTAGAGCTGCTGCTCCGTCTCGCCCTGCGTCGGGCGCCAGACGAGCAGGCGCTTCTCGGCCACCGAGACGGCGAAGTCGAGCACCAGCGCGAAGATCGTGAGGACGAGGATCCCCGCGAACACCGTGTTGATGTCGAACGAGCCCTCCGCCATGTGGATGAGGTAGCCCACGCCCTTGGCGCTGCCGAGGTACTCGCCCACCACCGCGCCCACGAAGGCCATGCCCACGGAGGTGTGCAGGCTGGAGAACACCCAGGAAGTGGCCGACGGCAGGTAGACGAAGCGAAGCAGCTGCCGGCGCGTGGCGCCCAGCATCGTGGCGTTGCTGAGCACGACGGGGCTCACCTCCTTCACGCCCTGGTAGACGTTGAAGAAGACGATGAAGAACACCAGCGTCACGCCCAGGGCCACCTTGGACCAGATCCCGAGGCCGAACCAGACCATGAAGATGGGCGCCAGCACCACGCGCGGCATGGCGTTGGCGGCCTTGATGTAGGGATCGAGCAGCGCGGAGGCGAAGGGCGTG
The DNA here is from genome assembly GCA_003105245.1 of Betaproteobacteria bacterium. GTDB lineage: Bacteria > Pseudomonadota > Gammaproteobacteria > Burkholderiales > Usitatibacteraceae > FEB-7. The sequence goes on from PQAI01000033.1 coordinate 553, forward strand.
AGGCCCAGCCACAGGCCGATCACGAGCCCCAGGACGGAGCCGATCACGAAGGCGAGCGCCGTCTCCTGCAGCGTCACCCACAGGTGGGGATAGATCTCGCCGCTCGCGAACCAGGCGCCGATCACCTTGAAGATCTTCACCGGCTCGCCGAAGAAGAAGGCGGCGCGGTCGGGGTTGTCCCAGACGATCGGCGGCAGGATCTCCGGGTGCGTGGCCACGTGCCACAGGCCGAAGATCGCGACCAGGAGGACGACCTGCCAGATCCAGAGCTTGCGCTTCATGCCGCCGTCCGGTTGCGCGTCTGCTGGTAGCCCTTGAGGACCTCGCCCTTCATGGCGTGCCAGATCTTGTCGTGCAGCTCGATGAAGCGCGGCGTGAGCCGGATCTCGGAGACGTCGCGCGGGCGCGGCAGGTCGATCACGTACTCGCCGATGGGGCGCGTCGCGGGGCCGGCGGAGAGCACCACGACGCGGTCGGAGAGGCTGATGGCCTCCTCGAGGTCGTGGGTGATGAAGATCACGCTCTTGCGGTTGGCGCTCCAGAGCTCCAGCAGCTCGTTCTCCATCAACTGGCGCGTCTGCACGTCGAGCGCCGAGAAGGGCTCGTCCATGAGCAGGATCTGCGGGTCGAGGATGAGCATCTGCGCGAGCGAGACGCGCTTTCGCATCCCGCCGGAGAGCTGGTGCGGGTAGCGGTCGCCGAAGCCCGCGAGCCCCACGCGCTCCAGCCACGCCTCCCCCTTCTCGCGCGCGGCTTCCTTGCCCTCGCCGCGGAACTGCAGGCCCGCGGTCACGTTCTCCAGGGCGCTTCGCCACGGCATGAGGGACTCGGCCTGGAACATGTAGCCGGCGCGGCGATTGACGCCCGCGAGCGGCTCGCCGTGGATCCTCACCGCGCCGGAGGAGGGCCGCAGGAGCCCAGCGGCCACGTTGAGGAGCGTCGACTTGCCGCAGCCCGTCGGGCCCACCACCGAGACGAACTCGCCGTCCGCGATCGAGAGGTCCACGTCCTTCACGGCCGTGTAGTGGCCTTCGCCGCCCTTGGCGGCGAAGGTGCACGTGACCTTCTCGAGCGAGACGGATGCGGTCACTTGTACTTGGCCGCGGCCTTCTTGGCGAAGCTGTTGTCGAACGTCTGGTCGAGCTTGATCGAGTCGCCCGCCTTGATCACGGAGGGCTCGAACTGCTTGAGCACCTTGTAGACGTTCTGCGCGGCCTTCATCGACATCTGGCCGTCCTCGGAGTAGCCGATCATGTTCTTGAGCAGGCCCTCCTTGTAGAGCGAGGGGTTGCCGGCCTTGTAGGCGTCCGGCATGAGGTCGACGATTTCCTGCGGCGTGGCCTTCGCGATCCAGCGGTTGGCGCGCACCATCGCGTTCACCACCGCCTGGACGGTGTTGGGGTTCTTCTTGATGAATTCCTCGGTGATGTAGATCACGCTCGCGTGGTAGTCGCCGCCGTAGATGTCGTTCATCCCCTTCTCGGTGCGGCTGTCGGCCACGGCCACGAACTTGCCCGTGGACTCGAGCTGGGTGATGACGGGGTCGAGGTTGGAGATCGCGTCGATCTCGCCCTTCTCCATCGCCGCGACGGCGCCGGAGCCAGCGCCCACGCCCACGACCGCGATGTCGGTGGGCTTGAGGCCGCCCTTGGCGAGGATGTTGTTCACGAACATGTTGGTCGAGGACCCGGGGGCGGTGACGCCCACCTTGAGGCCCTTCAGGTCCGCCGGCCCCTTGTACTTCGCGGCCTTGTCCTTGGGCAGCAGCAGCACGATGGAGCTGTACCTGGCCTGCAGCACCACGGCCTTGATGGGCTGCTTCTTGGCGGCCATGTTGATCGTGTGCTCGTAGGCGCCGGAGACCATGTCCGCGGAGCCGCCCACGAGGGCCTGCAGCGCCTTGGCGCCGCCGGCGAAGTCGGGGATCTCGACCTCCAGCCCCTCGTCCTTGAAGTAGCCCTTGCGCTCGGCCACCGACAGCGGCAGGTAGTAGAAGAGGTTCTTGCCGCCCACGGCGATGGTGATCTTCTTCTTCTCCGGCGCCTGGGCCCCGGCGCCCAGCGCCACCATCGTTCCCACGGCCAGGGCCGCGAGCATCTTCAGCATGCGATTCATCGTCTCTCTCCTCGTTGTTGTGGTGTCAGAATCGTGAGGTACCAGGTACGCGTACCTGGTACCTTGGTCAGAAGCGCCAGCCGGCCTTGGCCGACAGCGTGGTGTTGTCGCCGAGCTTCTCGGCCTCGAAGGCCAGGTTCACGATGGCGAGGTTCAGGTTCAGGCCACCGAAGACGCGGTTCTTGTTGAAGGACTCGTCGGAAAGGCCCCCGATGCCGGCGTCGGCCTTCGTGTGCACCACGCCCACGCCCAGGTAGGGAGTGGCGATCGTGAGCTTCTTGGAGACCATGAGGTCGGCGGCGTAGGTCGTGACCTTGAGGCTGCCGATATCGGAGCTCTGCGTGCCCGAGAACCGCAGCGCCACCGCCGGGGTGGCCACGCCGTCGTCGAGGATCGCCCAGCGCGCGTCCAGGCCGTACACGGTCGCGCCCACCTCGGAGGCACCGCCCACGAAGGCGCCGATGTCGAAGCCCCAGGGCAGGCCCTTGTAGATATGCAGCTTGGGCACGACGATGTAGTCGGGCGAGGCATTGCCCGCCAGGCGGAAGAGATCCGAGTTCTGGATGTCCGTCGCCGACACCTCGACGCCCACGTCGAATCCCACGACCCCGAGCGGCGTCGCGGGCGTGACGCCCTTGTAGGACAGCGCGGCCCCGAGGTCCTCGGAGAGCTTGCGGAACTGGTCCTGGGTGAGCGCCCCCAGCGAGGGCAGGTCGCCCGCGGAGGCGGGAAGCGCGCAGGCGGCGAGCAAGGCGGCGAGCAGTCGTTTCATGCGGGTCGGCCTTTCAGGGAATCGGGAAGGGGGTGCAGCTCGAGACTCTTGCCGGCCTTGGCCACCTGCCCGGGCGTGTCGTGGCCCACGATGCCGGGCACCTGGCGCGCGCAGGCTATGAGGCGGTCGAGGTCGACGCCGGTGTCGAAGCCCATGTCCTGCAGCATGTTCACCATGTCCTCGGTGCAGATGTTGCCCGTGGCGCCCGGCGCGAAGGGGCAGCCGCCCAGCCCCGCGATGGAGCCGTCGAAGGAGCGCACGCCCGCCTCGATCCCCGCGAGCACGTTGGCGAGCCCCATGCCGCGCGTGTTGTGGAAGTGCAGCGTGTAGAAGGCGTCGTCCTTCACGGGAAAGCGGTCCAGGACGCGCGCGGTGAGCGTCTCGACCTGGTGCGGATTGGCCATCCCCGTCGTGTCCGCGAGCGAGATCCCGTCCACGCCCGCCTTGAGGAAGGCCTCCACGAAGCGCAGCACCGCGTCCTCGCTCACCTGGCCCTCGAAGGGGCAGCCGAAGGTCGTCGACAGGCTCATCGTGAGCTTCATCCCCGCCTCGTGGGCCACGCGCACCATGGTGGGCAGCTCGGCCAGCGACTGCTCGTGCGTGCGGTTGATGTTGGCGCGGTTGTGGGTCTCGGAGGCCGACATCACCCCGTTCAGCTCGTCGGGCTTGCGGGCGGCCGCGGCCGCGTTCTGCACGCCGCGGATGTTGGGGACGAGCGCCACGTAGACCACGCCGGGGAGGCGCTCGATCGCGGCCAGGACCTCGTTCGCGTCGGCGAGCGCGGGYACCGCCTTCGGGCTCACGAAGGAGGTGACCTCGATCTTGYGCAGGCCCGTGCGCGAGAGCTGGTCGATGAGGGCCACCTTCGTCGCCGTGGGCACGAAGGTCTTCTCCATCTGGAAGCCGTCWCGGACGGCGACGTCGTTGATGTACAGGCGCATGGGGCCGCTCGCGGGAAAGGTGGATTTTACCCCGTGATTCGGCGAAGCTTCGTACCGTGGGTACACACGACAAGGACGCGGCGCTCGTCTCCGACATCCGGCTCCTGGGCCGGATCCTCGGCGACACGCTGCGCATGCACGAGGGCGAGGAGACCTACGAGCTCATCGAGACCATCCGGAAGCTCGCGGTCGCGAGCCGCCGGCTGGAGGACGTCTCCTCCCGGGAGTCCCTCGCGCAGGCCCTCGACGCCCTGGCCGACGACCAGGCCGTGGTGGTCGTGCGCGCCTTCAGCTACTTCTCGCTGCTCGCCAACATCGCCGAGGACCGCCACCACCTGCGCCGCAGCCGCGAGAACCGGCGGCACGGCTCGCGGCCGCTGCCTTCCACCCTGCGCGGTCTCTTCGCCGACGCGGTGCTCTCCGGCACGACGCGGCCGCAGGCCATGGCCACGCTCGCGAAGGTGCGCGTCACGCCGGTGCTCACGGCCCACCCCACGGAGGTACAGCGGCGGAGCACCCTGGACGTGCAGCTCGCCATCGCCGACTGGCTGGGCAGGCTCGACCAGCCCGACCTCCTGGACGACGAGCGCCACGCCATCGAGATCGAGCTGCGCCGGCTGGTGGCCACCCTCTGGCAGACGCGCATGCTGCGCGTGGTGAAGCTGGGCGTGAAGGACGAGATCGAGAACGCGCTCGCCTACTTCGACTACACCTTCATCGACGCGATCCCCCGCATCCACGCGCAGATCGAGGACGGGATCTCGRGCCTGCCGACGGGCGCGCCGGTGCCGGCGCTGCCCACGGTGCTCGCCATCGGGAGCTGGGTGGGCGGGGACCGCGACGGCAACCCCTTCGTCACCGCCGAGATGCTCGAGCACGCCTTCAGGCGCCAGGCCGAGATCGCCTTCGACCACTACTTCGCCGAGGTGCACGCGCTGGGGGCGGAGCTSCCGATCTCCGGGCTGTGGGTGCGTCTCACGCCCGCGATGGCSGCGCTSGCCGAGGCYTCCCCCGACCGCTCSCCSTTCCGCCAGGACGAGCCCTATCGCCGCGCGCTCACCGGCGTCTTCGCGAGGCTCGCGGCCACCGCCACGGCGCTCGGGCTCAAGCGCGAGCACCGCACSGCCGTGGGCAAGGCCGARCCCTAYGCGARCCCKGSYGCCTTCGCCGGCGACCTCGACGTGATCGACACGAGCCTKCGCGCGGGAAGCTCGGCGCTGCTGGCCGACGGGCGCCTGCGGCACYTGCGCCGCGCCGTGCGCACCTTCGGGTTCCACCTCGCCACCGTGGACCTGCGCCAGAACGCGGAGGTGCACGAGCAGGTGATCGCGGAGCTGCTGCGCGAGGCGCGCGCAACACCGGACTACCTCGCGCTGGACGAGGCGGCGCGCCAGGCGCTGCTCGCTGCCGAGCTCGCCACGCCGCGGCCGCTGCGCTCGCCCTTCGCCGCGTACTCGGAGCTCGCGCGCGGGGAACTCGCCATCGTCGAGCAGGCCGCGCGGGTGCACGCCACGCTCGGGCCCGATTCCATCCGGCAGTACGTGATCTCCAAGACCGAGAGCGTGTCCGACCTGCTGGAGGTCGCGGTGCTGCTCAAGGAGGCGGGGCTCGTGACGCCGGGCGACGAGCCCGTCTCGCGGGTCCAGGTCGTGCCGCTCTTCGAGACCATCGGCGACCTGCGGCGGGCGCCGCAGACCATGCGCGAGTGGTTCGCGCTGCCGGCGGCCCGGTCGCTGGTCGCCTCGCTGGGCGGCGTTCAGGAAGTGATGCTCGGCTACTCCGACAGCAACAAGGACGGCGGCTACGTCACCTCGAACTGGGAGCTCTACAAGGCCGAGACCGAGCTCGTGGGGGTCTTCCGCGAGGCGGGCGTGCGGCTTCGCTTCTTCCACGGCCGCGGCGGCACGGTGGGGCGCGGCGGCGGCCCGTCCTACGACGCGATCCTGGCGCAGCCGCCGGGAAGCGTGCAGGGGGAGCTGCGGCTCACGGAGCAGGGCGAGGTCATCGCGAGCAAGTACGCCAACCGCGACATCGGGCAGCGCAACCTCGAGGCGCTGGTCGCCGCCACGGTGCGCGCCACGCTGGACCAGGCGCCGCGCGAGGAGCACGCCGAGTACCACGCGGCGATGGAGGAGATCTCGGAGGCCGCCTTCGCCGCCTACCGCGGGCTCGTCTACGAGACGCCGGGATTCGTCGACTACTTCCGCGCCTCGACCCCCATCCGCGAGATCGCCGAGCTCAACATCGGCTCGCGGCCCGCCTCGCGCAAGCCCTCCACCCGCATCGAGGACCTGCGCGCGATTCCATGGGTGTTCTCGTGGGCCCAGTGCCGCGTGATGCTCCCCGGCTGGTACGGGCTGGGAAGCGCCGTGGAGGCGTTCCTCGAGAAGCGGGGCAAGGACGGGCAGGAGCTGCTCGCGCAGATGTGGCTGCAGTGGCCTTTCTTCCGCGCGATGCTCTCCAACCTGGAGATGCTGCTCGCGAAGGCGGACCTCTCGGTGGCGGTGCGCTACAAGGAGCTGGTGCCCGACCAGGGGCTCGCCGACGAGATCTTCGGGCGCATCCGCCGCGAGCTCGACCTCACCGTGAAGGCGTTCTTCACGATCACGACGAACGAGGGCTTTCTCGCCGGGAACCCCGCGCTGGCGCGTTCCATCCGCAACCGCTTCCCGTACCTGGACCCGCTCAACCACCTCCAGGTGGAGCTCCTCAAGCGCTACCGCGCCGGCGACTCCGCCGCCAAGGTCCACCGCGGCATCCACCTCACCATCAACGGCCTGGCCGCGGGCCTCCGCAACTCCGGCTAGCGCGGTACCAGGTACCCGTACCAGGTACGGGTACCTGGTACCTCAGGAGACGACGCCGGAGGCGCGCAGGGCGGCGATGCGMTCGGGMGSCAGGCCGAGSGAGCGCAGGACCTCGTCGGTGTGCTCGCCGAGCTTCGGYCCGATCCAGCGCGTGCCGCCAGGTGTCGCGGAGAGCCTGGGCACGATGCCGGGCARCAGCAGGTCGCGCTCGCCCAGCTTGTGGCGCTCGATCATGCCGCGCGCCTGGTAGTGCAGGTCGGCGGCGATGTCGGCGATCGAGTAGATGCGCCCCGAGGGAACCTCCGCCTTCTCGAGCAGCTCCAGCGCCTGGTCCAGCGTAACCGTCGCCGTCCACTCGCCGATGGCGCGGTCGAGCTCCTCCGTGCGCTTCACCCGGCCGGCGTTGTCGGCGAGCGCGGGATCGTTGGCCAGGTCGGCGCGGCCGATGGCGTTCATCATCCGCTTGAAGATGGAATCGGCGTTGGCCCCGATCACGACGTACTTCCCGTCGCCGCACAGGTAGGTGTTGGAGGGAACGATGCCCGGCAGCGCGGAGCCGGTGCGCTCCCGCACCGTGCCGCCCATCCCGTACTCGGGCAGCATCGACTCCATCATCGCGAACACCGCCTCGTAGAGCGCCACGTCCACCACCTGTCCCTTGCCGGACTGCGCGCGGTGATTGATCGCCGAGAGCGCCCCGATCACGCCGAACATGGCCGCGAGGGAATCCCCGATGGAGATGCCCACGCGAACCGGCGCGCGGTCCGGGTAGCCCGTGATGTAGCGCATGCCGCCCATCGACTCGCCGATGGCGCCGAAGCCGGGGCGGTCCTTGTACGGACCCGTCTGCCCGAAGCCCGAAAGCCGCACCATCACGAGGCCGGGATTGGCCTTCGAGAGCGCCTCGTAGCCCAGCCCCCACTTCTCCATCGT
>PQAI01000034.1 GCA_003105245.1 Betaproteobacteria bacterium
ATGCTGGCGCTCGACCAGTTCGTTCTCTGGGTGAACAAGGACAATCCGTCCAAGTCCGCCAAGGAATACGTGGAAATGGTGAAGAAGGCCGGCCCCGGCAAGTTGAAGATGGGCGGCACGGGCTCCAAGCAGGAGGACCAGATCATCACGGTCGCCCTCGAGAAGCAGGCCGGCGTCAAGTTCACCTACATCCCCTACAAGGGCGGCGGCGAGGTGGCCACCCAGCTCGTGGGCAAGCACATCGACTCGTCGGTCAACAACCCGATCGAGGCGGTGGCGCAGTGGCGCGCGGGCAACCTCAAGCCGCTGTGCGTGTTCGACAACGAGCGCATGCCGTACAAGGCGAAGGTCGCCGGCGACTACAGCTGGAACGACATCCCGACCTGCAAGGAGGCGGGCGTCGACACCGACTACGTGATGCTGCGCGGCATCTTCATGCCCGGCGGCGTGACCCCCGACCAGGTGAAGTACTACGTCGACCTGTTCGAGAAGGTCCGCCAGACCCCGGAATGGAAGAAGTTCATGGAGGACGGTGCCTTCAACCAGACGGCGATCTCCGGCAAGGAGTACGCCGACTGGGTGGCCAAGGCCGAGCAGCTGCACCACGGCCTGATGACCGAAGCCGGGTTCATGGCGAAGAAGTGATCCCGGCGTAATCCGGGGGCCGCCCGGCGGCCCCCGGCGCTTTCCGAACTCGACCACAAGGGGAATCATCCATGCAGGACAACAAGCCGGTCGCGTCCATGAGGACGGCGGAACTGGTGATGGCGGTGCTTTTCCTCGCTTTCGGCGCCCTCGTCATGTGGGATACCCGCCGTCTCGGGGTGTCCTGGGGCGACGACGGCCCCCAGGCCGGGTATTTCCCCTTCTACATCGGTCTCTTCATCGTCGTCTCGTCGGTGGCCAACATCTTCCGGGCGATCAACCTCGGCGAGAAGGGGCGCAAGGCCTTCGTCGAGTGGGGGCAGCTCCGGATGGTGCTCCTGGTGATGATCCCGACGGCCGTCTACGTGGCTCTCATCGCGAACCCGTGGTTCAGCCTGGGCATCTACGTCGCCTCGGCGATCTACATCGCGTTCTTCATGTGGCACCTCGGGAAGTACGGCTGGGCGAAGATCGCGCCCGTGTCGCTCGGGGTAGTCGTGTTCTTCTTCCTGATGTTCGAGATCTGGTTCAAGGTGCCGCTGCCCAAGGGGCCCGTCGAAGCCGCGATCGGCTTCAGCTGAAAGGGAACTGACGATGCAGGAAATCCAGTCCCTGATGGGCGGCTTCGCGGTCGCCATGTCGTGGTTCAACCTCGCCCTGATGCTGGCGGGCGTGACCCTGGGCGTGCTGATCGGCGTGCTGCCCGGGCTCGGTGGCGCCAACGGGGTGGCGATCCTGTTGCCGCTCACCTTCTCGATGTCGCAGCAGCCGGGCGGCGCCACCTCGGCGATCATCCTGCTTTCCTGCATCTACTGGGGCGCGCTCTTCGGCGGCGCGATCACCTCCATCCTCTTCAACATCCCCGGCGAGCCGTGGTCGGTCGCCACGACCTTCGACGGCTACCCGCTCGCGCAGAAGGGCCGTGCCGGGGCGGCGCTGACCGCGGCCTTCACGTCGTCCTTCGTCGGCGCGCTGGTCGCCGTCGTCCTCATCACCTTCATCTCGCCCGTCATTGCCCGGTTCGCGCTGCAGTTCGGCCCACCGGAGTTCTTCTCCGTCTATCTCCTGACCTTCTCGGCTTTCGTGGGCATGTCGAAGGGCGCGCCGTTCAAGACGATCGCGGCGATGATGACCGGCTTCGCGCTCGCCGCCGTGGGCATCGACACGGTGACGGGGCAGCTGCGCCTGACCTTCGGGTTCACGGAGCTCCTCAAGGGCTTCGACTTCCTCATCGCGGTGATCGGCCTCTTCGGCATCGGCGAGATCCTGCTCACCATCGAGGAGGGGCTCGAGTTCCGCGGCGCCAAGGCGAAGCTCAACATGAAGGTGGTGCTCGAGACCTGGAAGGAGCTGCCGAAGTACTGGAAGACCTCCATCCGCTCGTCCGCCGTCGGCTGCATGATGGGCATCGTGCCAGGCGGCGCCACGCCGGCGTCGTTCATGTCCTACGGCCTCGCGAAGAAGATGTCGCGCGACGGCGAGGAATTCGGCACCGGCAAGGTGGAAGGGGTGGTCGCCCCCGAGACCGCCGCCCACGCGGCGGGCACCTCGGCGCTGCTGCCCATGCTCACGCTCGGCGTCCCGGGCTCGCCCACGGCCGCCGTCCTGCTGGGCGGGCTCCTCATCTGGGGCTTGCAGCCCGGCCCGCTGCTCTTCGTCGAGAAGCCGGATTTCGTCTGGGGCCTCATCGCCTCGATGTACCTGGGCAACATCGTGGGCCTGATCGTGGTCCTCACCTGCGTGCCGCTCTTCGCGGCGATCCTGCGCGTGCCCTTCTCCATCATCGCGCCGGTGATCCTCGTGATCTGCGCGATCGGGGCCTACACGGTCCACAACTCCATGTTCGACGTCTGGCTCATGATGATCTTCGGCATCCTCGGCTACGTCTTCAAGAAGCTTGACTACCCGATGGCCCCGCTCGTGCTGGCCCTCGTCCTGGGCGACCGTGCGGAGGACGCCTTCCGCCAGTCCATGCTGGGGCCCGAGGGAAGCCTTGGCGTGTTCTTCTCGAACCCCCTGGTGGGCACCATCACGGGCGTCTCGCTGCTGCTCCTCTTCTGGCCCCTCATCTCGAGGGCCATCGCGATCGCGCGCGGGCGGCGGTAGGATCGATGCGGACGGCTACCCCGGGCGGCCGGGACCGAGGAACGATCGTGAAGCGGAAAGGAAGTGCGACATGGCGGTGATCGCGTTCACCCAGGAGATGGCCACGCTGGGCTCCGATGTGGCGATGGGCGTCTGCGAGGCGCTGGGCCTGCAGATGGTCCGGCACGAGGTCGGCGACGTGGTGGCCGGCAGGATGCACGTGAAGAAGAGCCTCATCCGGCGCCTGCGCGAGGGCAAGGCGGGCCCGTTCGAGCGCTGGACGGCCGACGAGAAGTCGATCTCGATCTTCACGGCCGAGGAGATCTACGACCTGGCCGTGAAGGGCAACGTGCTCGTCCGCGGCTGGGGCGCGACGATGCTCCTGCGCTCGGTGCCGCACGTCCCCTGCGTGCGCGTGTGCGCGCCGATGGAGCTGCGGATCCAGCGCCTGATGAAGCGCCTGGAGACCGACGACGAGAAGCTCGCCCGCCACGAGATCGAGGTCGACGACCACGCGCGCGCCTCGCGCATGTCGGAGCACTTCGGCGTGCACTGGGGCGACCCCACGCTCTACGACCTCACCCTCAACACCGAGCGCATCCCGGTCCCGACCTGCGTGGACATGGTGGTCGGCCTCGCCCGGAGCGCGCCGTTCCAGGAGACGCCGGAATCGCGGCAGCACCTCGGCGACCTCGCGCTCGCCTCGAAGGCCCGCGCGGCGCTGAAGGCGAACCCGGCCACGGCGGACATCATCGTGCACGTCGAGGCGAACGCGGGCAGGATCCTGCTGCGCGGGATCGTGGCCAACGACCGCGAGCACGCTCTTTGCCACGAGGTCGTGGGGGCGCTCGCCGGCCCGGCGGGAGTCGAGGACGAGCTCACCACGATGTCGGGAAGGATGAAGACCTTCCCGCAGCAGCCGCGCCAGTAGGCCCTAGAGCAGGTCGCGGCCGATCTTCTGGGCGAAGCTGCGCCCGTACTCGGCGCCGAGGAAGCTCGAGAGGATCTTCTCGGCCTCGCGCAGGGCGACGCGCAGTTCTTCCGGCGTGCGGCAGCCGTCCACCTTGATCGCCAGCGCGTCCCCGTTGGGGCCCAGGCGGTGCGAGATCTCGCGCACCGCGGCCTGCCGGATCTCGTCGAACCTCTCCCGGGAGATGGCGATCGCCGGCGCGGCCGCCGCCGGCGGGGCCGACGACACGGGCGCGAGCTCGCCTCCCGCGAGAGACACCAGTCCCTGCGACTGCAGGTCGACGAGGATGGCCTCCACCTCGCCCGGGCGGAACATCGGCGCCAGGTCGGTAACGGCCTTGGCGCCGTCCACGAGGATCAGGGCGCGGCGCAGCTTGGGGGAAAGGCCGCGGCTCGGGGAGGCGATCTCGCGCGCGCCGGCCTCCGTCTTGTGGAACACCAGGTTCTCGTCGAGCATGTTCGCCTCCTCTCGGGCGGCCCTCGGGGGGCTCTGCGGCACACTATAGGGCGGACGCGGCCGCCGCGCCACCGTCAGATCTTGCCGGCGTGCTTCAGGCGCGAGAGCGTCTCGGCCGAGAGGTTGAGGTACGAGGCCAGCTCCTTCTTCGGCACGCGCTCGG
>PQAI01000035.1 GCA_003105245.1 Betaproteobacteria bacterium
CACCCGCACCTCGCCCGCCCTCGCGACGCACTGGCGCGGCTACCTCGTGCTGGGTGTGGTGGCCGTGGCGCTGCCCTTCTGGCTCATCGGCACGGCGGTGAAGACGATCGACGCCTCGACGGCCGCCATCCTCAACGCCACCTCGCCCATCTTCTCTGCCATCGCCGCCGCGATCTGGATCCGCGAGCGCCTCACCGTGGAGAAGGTGGCGGGCATCGGGCTGTCCATTGCCGGCATCGCGATCCTCGTGGGCTGGACGCCGAAGCCCATGACCGGCGCCGAGCTCTTCGCCTGCTCGCTCTCGCTCGCGGCCTGCGCGTGCTACGGCTTCTCGAGCGTGTACACGAAGATCCGGCTCTCCAAGGCCCCGCCGGCGGCGCTTTCGACGGCGAGCTGCGTGGTGGCCGCGGCCGCGATGGCGCCCCTCACGCCGTGGACGGGGCTCGCCACTCCCGTGCCGGCCTCGGCGTGGCTCGCGATCGCGGCCCTGGGCRTCGTGTGCACGGGCTTCGCCTTCATCCTCTACTACCGCCTCATCGCCGACCTGGGGCCGGTGCGKGCGACCACGGTGACGCTCCTCATCCCCGTGTTCGGCATCGTCTGGGGCGTGATCTTCCTCCACGAGCCCCTCACCCCCGGCCGCATCGCCGGCGCCGCGACCGTTCTCCTGGGCTGTGCCCTCGCGCTGGGCTTGCTGCGCCTGCCCTTGCGCTCCGCGGGGTAAAGCGGGGAACGCCGATGAACGCCGATGACCCGCCGATTGCCGCCGATGATTCCGGGCTGGTTCGTCGTGGCGATGAGCACCGCCGCCTTGATCGACCAGGCCTCATCGCGCGCGAACCCTGCAATGACTTATCGGCGGCAATCGGCGGGTCATCGGCGTTCATCGGCGTTCCCCGCATTACCGCATGCGCTAGCATGCCCGGATGAAGAACAGGCTCGCCGAAGAGACCAGCCCCTACCTCCAGCAGCACGCCGACAACCCGGTCGACTGGCATCCGTGGGGGGAAGAAGCCCTGCGCGCGGCAAGGGAATCGGGCAAGCCCATCCTGCTCTCGGTCGGCTACTCCGCCTGCCACTGGTGCCACGTGATGGCGCACGAGTCCTTCGAGGACCCGGAGGTCGCCGCGGTGATGAACGAGCTCTTCGTGAACGTGAAGGTGGACCGCGAGGAGCGCCCCGACATCGACCAGGTCTACCAGCTCGCCCAGCAGATGCTCACCCAGCGCCCCGGCGGCTGGCCGCTCACGATGTTCCTCACCCCCGACCAGGTGCCGTTCTTCGGGGGCACCTACTTCCCGAAGGAGGCGCGCTACGGGCTTCCCGGGTTCGTGGACCTCATGCGGCGCGTGCGCGCCTGGCACGACGAGAAGCGCGGCGACCTCGAGGCGCAGGGCGGCGAGCTGGTGGCCGCGCTCGCGCGCATGCAGCCGCGATCCGGCGCCCATCCCTCGGAGTTCTCGCCGGCACCCCTCGCGGAGGCGATCGCCACCCACGAGGGCAACTTCGACCGCGAGCACGGCGGCTTCGGCCGCGCGCCCAAGTTCCCGCACCCGGACGCGATCGACACCTGCCTGCGCCACCACGCGAGGACCGGCGACGCGCGCGCGCTCGAGATGGCCACGGTGACGCTCGCGCGCATGGCGCAGGGCGGCCTCTTCGACCAGCTGGGCGGGGGCTTCGCGCGCTACAGCACGGACGACGAGTGGGCCATCCCGCACTTCGAGAAGATGCTCTACGACAACGGGCAGTTGATCCGCCTCTACGCGGACGCCTGGGCGATCACCGGCGAGGCGCTCTTCGCGCGCACCGTCGAGGAGACGGCGGCGTGGGTGATGCGCGAGATGCAGTCGCCCGAAGGGGGCTACTACTCGTCCCTCGACGCCGACTCCGAGGGCGAGGAAGGCAAGTACTACGTGTGGACGCGCGACGAGGTGCACGCGGCCCTTTCCCCCGAGGAGCGGGCCGTCGCGATCCCGCACTACGGCTTCGACCGCGCCCCCAACTTCGAGGGCCGCGCCTGGAACCCGGTGGTGGCGAGGCCCCTTCGCGACGTCGCGGCATCCCTCGCCATCGGCGAGGACGAGGCCGCCCGCCGCCTCGCCGCGGCCCGCTCGGGGCTCCTGGCGGTCCGCGAAAGGCGCGTCCGGCCCGGGCGCGACGACAAGATCCTCACCTCGTGGAACGCGCTGATGATCGGGGGAATGGCCCGCGCGGCCCGCGTCTTCGGCCGCGACGACTGGCTCGCCTCGGCGCGCCGCGCGCTGGCGTTCGTCGGCTCGACGATGTGGGACGGCGAGCGCCTCCTCGCCACGCACAAGGACGGCAAGTCCCACCTCAACGCCTACCTCGACGACCACGCCTTCCTGCTGGCGGCGCTGCTCGAGGTGCTGCAGGCGGATTTCCGGGAGGATGACCTCGCCTGGGCCGAGGCCCTGGGCGACGCCCTCCTCGAGAGGTTCCGCGACGATGCCGCCGGCGGGTTCTTCTTCACCTCCCACGACCACGAGCGCCTCATCCAGCGGCCCAAGCCCGGCCACGACAACGCCACCCCCTCGGGCAACGGAGTGGCGGCGTGGGCGCTCGGCCGGCTCGCCTGCCTTTCCGGGGAAACGCGGTTCCAGGCGGCCGCCGAGGGCACCCTGGCGCTCTTCTGGCCGGCCCTGGAGCGCAGCCCCGCCGGGTTCGGGAGCCTGCTCATGGCGCTGGAGGAAACGCTCTCCCCCCCGACCACGGTCATCGTGAACGGCCCCGAAGCCGGCTTCGGCCCCTGGCGCGAGGCCCTGCGCCGGGACTACCTCCCGGACACCCTGGCCCTGTTCGTCCCCGGGGGCGGCCGGTCCCTGCCCCCGCCGCTCGCCAAGCCGGCCGGCCCGGCGGTCAACGCCTGGGTCTGCCGGGGCGTTACATGCTTGGCTCCCATAACCCATCCGGGGCAATTGCGCGAAACGCTGAAAGCCCCGAAAATCGTCGGTTCCGCGCCCAACCAAACCGTTCCGCTCAAGGAGATTCCTGAATGAAGAAGTCCGGTCTCATCATCGCCGCCCTCGGCCTCGCCTTCACGGCCGCCCCCGCCATGGCCAGCCTGGAGCTCGCCACGAAGTCGGCCTGCACCGCCTGCCACGCCGTGGACAAGAAGCTCGTCGGCCCCTCCTACAAGGACGTCGCCGCCAAGTACAAGGGCAACGCCAAGGCCGAAGCCATGCTGATCGAGAAGGTCAAGAAGGGCGGCGTGGGCACCTGGGGCCAGGTCCCGATGCCCCCCAACGCCAACGTCAAGGACGCGGATGTCCAGACGCTGGTCAAGTGGATCCTCACCATCAAGTAATAGTGTAAGCACCCGCTTACAACGAAAAGCCGGCCCCGCGCCGGCTTTTTCGTTTTGCTTGGTCCTATAATTCCGCCCTTCAACCGCTTCCGGTCCCCCCTCCCCCCAATTCCACCAGGAGATCCCTCCATGAACCGTCCCACCAAGCTCGCCCTGGCCGTCGCCGTCGCATTGGGCGTTGCTGCCTGCGGCAAGGAAGAGCCCAAGCCCGCCCCGAAGGCCGAGGCGCCGGCCGGCATCACCGTCACCATCGCGCACGCGGGCCCGCTCACGGGCTCCATCGCCCACCTGGGCAAGGACGACGAGAACGGCGTGGCGCTCGCCATCGCGCAGGCCAACGCSAAGAAGCTCGTCATCGACGGCAAGCCCGTCACCTTCAAGATGGTGAGCGAGGACGACCAGGCCGACCCGAAGACGGGCACCACCGTCGCCCAGAAGCTCGTGGACGCCAAGGTCGCGGCCGTCGTCGGCCACCTCAACTCGGGCGTGACCATCCCCGCCTCCGAGATCTACAACAAGGCCGGCATCCCCGTGATCTCCGGCTCGGCCACCAACCCGACCCTCACCGAGCGCGGCCTCAAGACCGTCTTCCGCACGGTGGGCCGCGACGACCAGCAGGGCCCGGCCATCGCCGCCTACATCGCCGGCGAGCTCAAGGGCAAGAAGGTCGCCATCGTCGACGACAAGACCGCCTACGGCGAGGGGCTGGCCAACGAGGTCGAGAAGGCGCTCAAGGGCGCCAAGGTCTCGATCGTGAGCCGYGAGCGCACGACCGACAAGGAAACCGACTTCAAGGCGATCCTCACGAAGATCAAGGCCARGAACCCGGACGTCGTCTTCCACGGCGGCATGGACGCCACCGGCGGCCCGATGCTCAAGCAGGCACGCGAGCTCGGCATCAAGGCCGTCTTCGCCTTCGGCGACGGCGCCTGCACGGACGAGATGTCCAAGCTCGCCGGCGCGGCCTCCGAGGGGATGGCCTGCTCGCAGGCGGGCCTGCCGGCCGTCGCCGCCAGCAAGGACTTCCAGGACGCCTTCAAGGCGAAGTTCGGGGAGATCAAGCAGTACGCCCCGTACTTCTACGACGGCGCCATGGCGATCGTCGAGGCCATGAAGAAGGCCAACTCCGTCGACCCCGCCAAGTTCACGCCCGAGATGTTCAACGTCTCGTTCCAGGGCGCCACCGGCAAGGTCGAGTTCGACGCCAAGGGCGACCGCAAGGACGCCGAGATGACCATCTTCCGCATGGGCAAGGACGGCAAGATCGCCCCGGTGGCCATCGTGAAGGGCGGCGTGTCGACGCCGTTCGCCCCGCCCGCCGCCGCCGCGCCTGCACCCGCGCCGGCCACCGCCGGCGCCGCCATGCCCCCGGCC
>PQAI01000036.1 GCA_003105245.1 Betaproteobacteria bacterium
GCAAGAGGAAGCGCTGGAGTCGGCCGCGCTGCAAAGCCTTTCCACCCGCGGATTTTCGGAGGACCGCTTCGGCGTGCGTCCCTGGCGCGCGCCGCACCACACCGCGTCGGCCGTGGCGCTGGTGGGCGGCGGGTCGCCGCCGCGGCCCGGCGAGATCTCGCTCGCGCACCACGGCGTGCTCTTCCTGGACGAGCTGCCGGAGTTCGACCGCCGCGTGCTCGAGGTGTTGAGGGAGCCCCTCGAGAGCGGGCGCATCACGATCTCGCGTGCGGCGCGGCAGGCGGATTTCCCGGCGCGCTTCCAGCTCGTCGCGGCGATGAATCCCTGTCCCTGCGGTTACCTGGGGCATTTCAGCGGCCGGTGCGCCTGCTCGCCGGACCGCGTGGCGAACTATCGCGGCCGCATTTCCGGTCCCCTGCTGGACCGCATCGACCTGCACGTCGAAGTGCCGGCGCTTCGCGAGAGCGATCTCACGGAGGCGCCCGCGGGGGAGCCCTCGGCATCGGTGCGCGCGCGCGTGACGGCGGTCCGCGAGTCGCAGATCGCGCGGCAGGGCTGCCCCAATGCGCACATCCGGAGCGGTGAGGTGGAGCGCTGGTGCACGCCGGACGCGGCGGCTCGCAAGCTCCTTCGCGAGGCGATGTCGCGACTCGGGCTCTCCGCCCGCTCCTTCCACCGCGTGCTCAAGGTGGCGCGGACGGTGGCGGACCTGGCCGGCAGGACGGGCGTGGGGGCGCCGGAAGTGGCCGAGGCGATCGCGTACCGCAACCCCGATCGTGGTCCGGTCCGGTAACGGGGTCGCTCATGGGTGTTGGATTAATTGACATCGCCGGCCCGGTGTTGGTATTCTCTCCAACATGAAGGCGGACGCGCTCATCCGGCGGCGGATCGTGGTCGCCACGGACGCCTTCGTGGAGTTGGTCGTCTGGCGGCTGTCCGCGCCGCTCCCGCCGTCCACCCATCGCTTCAAGTACCGGCTCGCCTACGTCGTGAGAGGCGCTTGCGTGGTGCTGTACGACAATGAGCGCGGCAAGGGCGATCACCGGCACTTCGCGGGGCGCGAGGCCCCCTACCGGTTCGCCTCGCCCGAGCGGCTGATCGCCGATTTCGACGCGGACAGGGAAAGGTGGGATCGTGAGAACCGTCGTCCTTGAGGTGCAGTCCGTGCGCGAGTCCCTTCGCGAGGCGGCGCGTGCGATGAAGACCGGCCGCGGCGAGCGCGAGGCGCACATCGGCTTCGCCACGCCGGAGCTCCTCTGGAAGGTTCTCACCGCCAAGCGCTGGGAACTTCTTAAATCCATGACGGGAGCCGGCCCGATGTCGATCCGCGAGGCGGCGCGGCGGGTGGAGCGCGACGTGAAGGCGGTACATGGCGACGTCACGGCACTCCTGGATGCCGGCGTGCTCACGCGGACGGCCAAGGGCGCCGTCGAGTTCCCCTACGATGCCGTGAAGGTCGAGTTCCTGCTGCGCGCCGCGTAGCCCGGCGCGGGCGTACTGGCGGCCCCGCTAAACTAGCGGCGTGCGCCTCCCGAAACTGCTCCTCCTCCTCACCGCGGCCGTCCTCGCCACCGCGATCGCCGCGGTCCTCGGGGGCGGCAACTCGCGCTTGGCCGTCGCGTTCGGGATTACGGAAGGGTGCCTCACTTGCCATGCCGCGGTGAGGGGGCTCGAGGGTGCCCATTCGCCGAAGTCGATCGGCTGCGCCTCCTGCCATTCCGGCGACCCTCGCGCGACCGACAAGGCCGTGGCGCACGCCGGCATGGTGCTCGTCCCCGGCAACCTCGCCGACGCGGCGAAGACCTGCAGCCAGGCCGGCTGCCACGATGCGATCCTCCCGCGCGTGGAGCGCTCCATCATGGCCACGATGGCGGGCGTGATCGCGGTGAACCGCGCGGCGCTGGGAGAGCCCGCGATGCCCGACGGCCGCATCCCGCACGCCAACCGCCTGGGGCACGGCGTCGCCGACAGTCACCTGCGCGAACTGTGCATGGGCTGCCACCTCGGCCAGGCCAAGACGGAATGGGGCCCCATCGGCCAGGAGTCCCAGGGCGGTGGCTGCAACGCCTGCCATCTCGAGTACGCGCCCGAGGCCGCGAAGGCCGTGGCCGCCTACGCGAAGCTCGCGAAGGACCAGCGCAAGGAGGCTCCGAACCTCCATCCCACGCTCACCGTGAACCCGCGCAACGACCATTGCTTCGGCTGCCACAGCCGGTCGGGACGCATCGCGCTCTCCTACGAAGGCTGGAACGAGATGCGGGAGGCGACGGGCGACAACGCTGCGCCCACCGCCGGAACGAAGGCCACGAGCGACAGGATCCGCAAGCTCGACGACGGGCGCTTCGTGGAGAAGTTCGCCGCCGACGTGCACCACGAGCGCGGCCTCGAGTGCATCGACTGCCACACCGCCAACGAGCTCATGGGCGCGGGCGCCGAGGTCTTGCGCAAGAGCCAGCAGCAACGCGTGGGCTGCGAGGACTGCCACGCGGCGAAGCTCGTCTCCGTCGCGCCGGAATCCAGGGATGCCGAATCGAAGGCACTGCACAATCTTCGCGGCTGGAGGCTGGCGCCCGGACAGAGGATGGGCACCACGCGCGACGGCGAGCCGCTGGTGAACGTGGTGGTGGAGGAGGGCAAGGGTGCGAGGCTCCTGCGCAAGCGCACGGGCGAGGCGCACCCGCTCAAGGCCCCGGCTCCGGCCTGCACGCAGGACAAGGCTCACGCGAGGCTCTCCTGCGCGAGCTGCCACACCGCCTGGGCGCCGCGCTGCAACACCTGCCACACGCAATTCGACCCGAAGGACGAGGGCTTCGACCACGTCGCGCAGAAGTGGGTGAAGGGCACCTGGAACGAAACCGCCGGTCCCTTCGAGGCGACGCTTCCCACGCTGGGCGTGCTGGCCGAGGGCCAAGCCCGCGGCGCGATCGACACCTTCGTGCCCGGGATGATCATGACCTTCGACCGCAACGTGGAGTCCGGAGGCTCGCCCGACATCCTTCACCGGCGCCTCTACGCCAAGCTCTTCTCGCACACCATCCGGCGCGAGGTGCGCTCCTGCGAGTCCTGCCACGCCGATTCCCTGGCGCTCGGCTTCGGAAAGGGGAAGCTGCGCTACGCCGTGTCCGGCACGACGGGCCGCTGGCAGTTCACGCCGGAGAAGAAGGCCTCGCCGCACGACGGCCTGCCCGAGGACGCGTGGACCGGGTTCCTCAAGGCGCGCGAAGGCATGGTCTCCACGAAGGAAGGCGCGCGGCCCTTCTCGGTGGCCGAGCAGAGGAGGATTCTCACGGTGGGCGCGTGCCTCTCCTGCCACGAGGGCGCTTCGSCGGTGATGAGGCGTGCCTTGCAGGACTTCGAGACCACGGTCGCGAACCGCAGCAAGCGCTGCGCGCTCCCCGCCTGGCCGTGACCCACCCCGACCGCCATTCGCGTTCCTTCCGCATCGCCTTCGCGGCGCTGCTGGGCGCGCTCGCCACGCTCGGGCCCTTCGCGGTCGACACCTACCTTCCCGCGTTCGGCGGCATGCAGAAGGCGCT
>PQAI01000037.1 GCA_003105245.1 Betaproteobacteria bacterium
TACGTCCACAGCCTGCCCGGCGCGGCGCTCTACTGCTGGTCGTGGTGGCTCAAGCTCTCGTCGAGGCAGCGCGTCAATCCCGTCATGGAGCGGCCCAACCTCGCCGACCTCCAGACGCTCGTGGACCTGGCCGCCTCGGGGCGGCTCGAGTCGGTGGTCACCCGCGTGGGGCGACCCGAGGAAGTGCCCGAGCTGCAGCGCGCGATGGCCGAGGGCCACAACCGCGGCAAGATCGTGGTGCGCTTCGCGCCGGAGCCTTGACGCCACGCAAAGGCCCCACGCGCCCCGGCCGTAGGATGGGGCATCGCGAAGAACGAACGAGGGGGATGCCATGGATCCGCGCGTGAAGGAGCTGGTCGCCAAGTCGGTGCTCGCCAAGGAGCTCTCGGCGGGCGACATCGACGTCGTCGCCGGACTCGTCCACCTGCACCGCCTCGAGGACGGCCAGGTGATCACCCCCGAGGGCGAGCCCGACAGCCACATGCACGTCATCGTGAACGGGGCGCTGGCCGTTTCGCGGCGCGGCGCCGACGGGCAGTGGGAGAACCTGCACGTGATGACCGCGGGCGACCTCGTGGGCGAGCTCTCGTTCCTCGACGGCACGCCGCGCTACGCGGCGCTGCGCTCGCTGGGCGTCACCGAGGTGCTGGCGCTCGACCGCGGCGACCTCGAGGGGCTGGTGGAGAAGCACCCGTGGATCGCGTACCGCATCATGCGGGCCATCGTGAGGTTCACGCACGGGCTGCAGCGGCGCATGAGCATGCAGTCCGCCGAGCTGATGCACTACCTCTACAAGAACCAGGCGAAGTATTAGTACGGAGCTTTTCGCCCGGCTGGGGAGGGTTCGGGAAGGACGGCCCACCCGCCCCCGCCGGGCACAAGGGCATCCCGGCGGTTGATTCACGTCAATGGGGCCCGGTCCCACTCCCCTACGCTGGCGGCTGGACGGCGGCGCCCGGGCGAGGGCACGCCTCGAAGGCCCCCCAGGACGATGCACACGATCAAGCGCGGGTTGGATCTGCCCATTGCCGGCACCCCGGTCCAGGCGATCGAGGACGGGCCCGCCATCGCCCGCGTGGCGGTGCTGGGCGCCGACTTCGTGGGGCTCAAGCCCACGATGCTGGCGCAGCCCGGCGACGAGGTGCTGCGCGGCCAGCCCCTCCTCGACGACAAGAAGACGCAGGGCGTGCGCCACACCGCCCCTGCCGCGGGCCGCGTCCTGGCCATCAATCGGGGTGACAAGCGCGCCTTCGTCTCGTTGGTGATCGAGGTCGCTCCCGACGACGGCCCGGATCGGCAGGTGGCCTTCGCGTCGTGGAACGGCGCGCCCCCGGCCGAGGGCGACGGCGCCGGGCTTCGCGCGCTGCTCCTGGAGTCGGGCCTGTGGACGGCGTTTCGCACCCGCCCCTTCAGCCGCGTGCCGGCGCCCGAGGCGGTGCCGCAGGCCCTCTTCGTCACCGCCATGGACACGCGCCCCCTCGCCCCGAGCGTKGAGGCGGCGCTCGCCGGCCGGGAGGACGACTACGCGCGCGGCATCCTGGCGCTGCGCGACCTCACGCCCGGCACCGTCTTCGTCTGCCGCGGGRCCGGTTCCACCCTTCGCGTCCCGCGCGCCGATCGCATCGCCATCGAGGAGTTCGAGGGGCCGCATCCGGCGGGCAACGCCGGCACGCACATCCACTTCCTGCACCCGGTGGGCCACGGCCGCAGYGTCTGGCACGTGGGCGCGCAGGACGTCGCCGCCATCGGGCACCTGCTGGCCACCGGCAAGCTCGATTTCACGCGCGTCGTCTCGCTGGCCGGGCCCGGCGTGGAACGACCGCGACTCGTGCGCACACGCCTGGGCGCGAGCGTGGACGAGCTGGTCGCGGGCGGACTGGTGCCCGGCGAGCAGCGCGTGGTCTCCGGCTCCGTGCTCGACGGCAGGACGGCCGCGGGCGASGYCGAGGGCTTCCTCGGCCGCYACCACCAGCAGGTGAGCGCGCTGCCCGAGGGCCGCGACCGCGARTTCCTGGGCTGGATCGCTCCCGGAAGCGACAAGTTCAGCGTGGCCGGCGTCGTGCTGGGCGCCTTCGCGCGCGCCCGCCGGCGGGCGTTCACCACGACCACCAACGGGTCGCTTCGGGCGATGGTGCCCATCGGCACGCACGAGGCCGTGATGCCGATGGACATCCTGCCCACGTTCCTGCTGCGCGCGCTGCTCTCGGGCGACATCGAGCGCGCCGAGGCGCTGGGGGCCCTGGAACTCGACGAGGAGGACCTCGCGCTCCTCACCTACGCCGACCCCGGCAAGAACGACTACGCGCCGCTGCTTCGCGACATGCTGCACCGCCTCGAGAAGGAGGCCTAGCGTGAAGGCCCTCGAGAAGCTCCTCGACAAGGCGGGCCGCCCCTTCGGGCCGGGCGGGCGCCTGCACAAGTTCCACGCGCTCTTCGAGGCGGCCGACACCTTCGCCCTCACGCCYCCGTCGGTGACGAAGGGCGCGACGCACGTGCGCGACGCGCTGGACCTGAAGCGCATGATGATGMTCGTGGTCATCGCGATGATGCCCTGCATCCTCATGGCGATGTACAACACGGGGCTGCAGGCGAACCTCGGCATCGACCCGGCCAAGGCGGCCTCCCTCGAAGGCTGGCGCCACGACGTGATGCGGCTCCTCGGCGTGGGCTACTCGCCCGACAGCGTCGCGGGCAACTTCTTCCACGGCGCGCTCTATTTCCTGCCGCTCTACATCGTCACGATGGCGGTGGGCGGCTCCTGGGAGGTGCTCTTCGCGATCGTGCGCCGGCACGAGGTGAACGAGGGCTTCTTCGTCACCGGCATGATCTTCCCGCTCATCTGCCCGCCCACGCTGCCCCTGTGGCAGGCCGCGCTCGGCATCAGCTTCGGCGTCGTGGTGGCCAAGGAGGTCTTCGGCGGCACGGGGATGAACTTCATCAACCCGGCGCTCGCCGCGCGCGCCTTCGTGTTCTTCGCCTACCCCGGCGACATCTCCGGCGACAAGGTCTGGGCGGCGGTGGCCCCGGTGGCGGCGATCGACGGCTATTCCGGCGCCACGCTGCTCGCGCAGATGCGCCAGATGACCACGCCCTTCGACCAGGCGGGATTCTCGTGGTGGAACGCCTTCATCGGGCTGGAGAAGGGAAGCCTGGGGGAGACTTCGGCGCTCGCGTGCCTCCTGGGCGCGATATTCCTCGTGGTGACGAGGGTGGGCTCGTGGCGGACGATGGCCGGCTGCGTGGCCGGCACGGCGGCGATGGCGAGCCTGCTCAACGCCATCGGCTCGGCGACCAACCCGTGGTTCGCGGTGCCCTTCTGGTGGCACATGGTGCTGGGCGGCTGGGCCTTCGGCGTGGCCTTCATGGCCACCGACCCGGTCACCTCGCCCTTCGCGGAAACCGGAAAGCTCCTCTACGGCTTCCTCATCGGCGCCTTCGTGGTGCTGATCCGGGTGGTGAACCCCGCCTACCCCGAGGCCATGATGCTCGTCATCCTCTTC
Organism: Betaproteobacteria bacterium; assembly: GCA_003105245.1. Taxonomy (GTDB): domain Bacteria; phylum Pseudomonadota; class Gammaproteobacteria; order Burkholderiales; family Usitatibacteraceae; genus FEB-7. The sequence goes on from PQAI01000037.1 coordinate 3,501, forward strand.
ATGAACGTGATGGCCCCGCTCATCGACTACGGGTTCGTGAAGGCCAACATCGACCGGCGCAAGCGCCGGGGAGCCGGTCATGGCGCGGCTTGATTCCCCCCGCTACACGATCCTCTTCGCGACCGCCGTCTGCGTGGTGTGCGCGCTCATGGTGTCGGTGGCGGCGGTGTCGCTGCAGCCGAGGCAGAAGGCCAACGCCCGGCTCTACATGGAGAAGAACGTGCTCCTGGCCGCGGGCCTGGTGAAGCCCGGGCAGGACGTCTCGATCGGCCAGGTGGAGAAGTTCTTCGAGGGTGACGTGAAGGCGCGCCTGGTGGACCTCGCCACGGGAGAGCTCGCCCCCGAGGGGAAGATCGACGCGCGCGCCTACGACCAGCGAAGCGCCCGCAACGAGCCCGGCACGAGCCGCGCGGCCCCGGCCAACAACGCCGGCATCGGGCGGCTGCCCAAGTACGGCGTGGCCTACTTCGTCATGAAGGGCGGCGAGCCGCAGCAGGTGGTGATCTCGGTCGAGGGGCTGGGCATGTGGGGCACGGTCTACGGCTTCATGGCGATCGACCGCGACGGCCAGACCATCCGCGGCCTCACCTACTACGACCAGAAGGAGACGCCGGGACTGGGCGGCGAGATCGGCAACCCCGCCTGGCAGGCCCTCTGGGTCGGCCGCCGCGCCTACGACGAGAAGGGCGCGCCGGCCATCCGCGTGATCAAGGGCCAGGCGGGCCCCGCGGACAAGGACCCGCACCAAGTCGACGGCATGTCGGGCGCCACCATCACGAGCAACGCGATCACGCGCCTGACGCTCTTCTGGCTCTCCGACGACGGCTACGGGAAGTTCCTGAAGCGCTTCCGCGAACGGGGGATGGGATGAACAAGCACCACCGCGAGGCGCTCCTCGCCCCCATCCTCGCCAACAATCCCATCGGCGTGCAGGTGCTGGGCATCTGCTCGGCGCTCGCCATCACCACGCGCATGGACAAGGCGTTCGTGATGACGATGGGCGTGCTGCTGGTGACGATGCTCGCCAACGTCGCGGTGAGCCTCGTGCGAAACCACACGCCCGGCTCCATCCGCATCATCGTGCAGCTTTCCATCATCGCCTCGCTGGTGATCGTCTTCGACCAGGTCCTCAAGGCCACGCTCTACGAGCTGTCGCTGGAGCTCTCCGTGTTCGTGGGCCTCATCATCACCAACTGCATCGTGATGGGGCGCGCCGAGGGCTACGCGATGCAGAACCCGCCGCTCGCCTCCGCGCTGGACGGCATCGGCAACGGCCTGGGCTACGGCCTGGTGCTGATGCTCACGGCCTTCATCCGCGAGCTGCTGGGCGCCGGCAAGGTGTTCGGCTTCGTGGTGCTGCCGCTCGCCAAGGACGGCGGCTGGTACGTGCCCAACGGGATGATGCTCATCGCGCCCTCGGGGCTCTTCATCATCGCCGGGCTCATCTGGCTGCTGAAGACGATCAAGCCCGAGCTGCAGGACAAAGAGTAGCGTGGTCGAGGAACGAGCCGTCAACTAGACATCATGGAACACTACCTCAACCTCGCCATCCGCTCGATCTTCCTCGAGAACATGGCGCTCGCCTTCTTCCTGGGCATGTGCTCGTTCCTCGCCTGCTCGAAGAAGGTGGAGACCGCGCTGGGCCTGGGCGTGGCGGTGGTCTTCGTGCAGGTGCTCACCGTCCCGCTCAACAACCTGATCCTCACCTACCTGCTCAAGGAAGGCGCGCTCGCCTGGGTATCGCCCGCCCTCGCCAAGGCCGACCTCACGTTCCTCGCCTTCATCCTGTTCATCGGCACGATCGCCGCGGCCGTCCAGGTGGTCGAGATGGCGGTCGAGAAATTCGCGCCGGGCCTTTACACGACGCTGGGCGTGTTCCTGCCGCTCATCGCGGTGAACTGCGTGATCCTCGCGGGCTCGCTCTTCATGCAGGAGCGCGACTACGGCTTCAAGGAGAGCGTGGTCTACGGCATCGGGTCGGGCGTGGGCTGGGCCATCGCCATCGTCGCAATGGCCGCGGTGCGCGAGAAGCTCTCCTACTCGAACCCGCCGGCGGGCCTGCGCGGGCTGGGCATCACCTTCGTCGTGGCGGGCCTCATGTCGGTGGCCTTCATGATGTTCTCCGGGATCCAGCTCTGAGGCGGCCATGACCGAAATCGTCCTCGGCGTCCTCATGTTCACGGTGGTGGTGCTGCTGCTCGTGGTCACCCTCATGGTGGCGCGCTCGAAGCTCGTGGCGAGCGGCGACGTCACCATCACGATCAACGAGGACCCGGACAAGGCGCTCCGGGTGCCGGCCGGCGGCACGCTCCTGGGCAAGCTCGCCGACAGCGGCATCTTCATCCCCTCGGCCTGCGGCGGGAAGGGCGCCTGCGGCGTGTGCGAGGTGGTCGTGAAGAAGGGCGGCGGCGACCTCCTGCCCACGGAGACCGGCTTCATCTCGCGCGGCGAGGCCAAGAGGGGCTGCCGGCTCGCCTGCCAGGTGAAGGTGAAGGGCGACATGGAGATCGAGATCGCCCCCGAGGTCTTCAGCGTGCGCAAGTGGAAGTGCCGCGTGGTCTCCAACCGCAACGTGGCCACCTTCATCAAGGAGCTCAAGCTCGCGCTCCCCGAGGGCGAGGAAGTGCCCTTCCGCGCCGGCGGCTACGTGCAGATCGAGTGCCCGCCGCACCACTTCGCCTTCAAGGACTTCGCCATCGAGGAGCCCTTCCGCGCCGACTGGGACAAGTTCGACCTGTGGCGCTTCAAGTCGGTGTGCACGGAGCCGGTGACGCGCGCCTACTCGATGGCCAACTATCCCCTCGAGAAGGGGATCCTGCTCTTCACGATCCGCATCGCCTTCCCGCCGGGCTACAAGGAGGACATCCCGCCGGGGATCATGAGCTCCTGGATCTTCAACCTGAAGCCGGGCGACGAGGTCACCGTGTCCGGGCCGTTCGGCGAGTTCTTCGCGCGCGAGACGGACGCCGAGATGTGCTTCGTCGGCGGCGGCGCGGGGATGGCGCCGATGCGCTCCCACATCTTCGACCAGTTCCACCGCCTGCACACGAAGCGGAAGGCCACCTACTGGTACGGCGC
>PQAI01000038.1 GCA_003105245.1 Betaproteobacteria bacterium
CTCCTCAACCGCAACTTCGTGGGCTCGCATTTCGGCGGCTCGATGTTCGCGATGGCCGACCCCTTCTACATGATCATGATGATGAGGAACCTCGGCCGCGACTACGTGGTGTGGGACAAGGCCGGGGCGATCCGCTTCCTCAAGCCGGGCTACGGGACGCTCACGGCGCGCTTCGAGCTCACCCAGGCGGCGGTCGACGAGGCCGTCGCGCGCACGGCGGACGGCTCGAAGTTCGAGCCCGTTTTCGGGGTGGAGATCACGGACGAGCGCGGCATCCCGGTCGCGGCCGTCGAGAAGACGCTGCACATCCGTCGCGCGGGCTCCTCCCGCCCGGCCGCGGGCTGAAACGACAAGGCGAAAAAATGGACCTGAAGCACTGGAAGCTCGAGATCGACGCGCAGAACCTCGCCTGGCTGTGGTTCGACCGCGCCGGCACAGCCACCAACACCTTCTCGACCGAGGTGCTCGAGGAGCTCGGAAGCATCGCGGACCACCTCGCCGCCATGCCGCCGAAGGGCCTCGCGATCCTCTCGGCCAAGGACAACGGCTTCGCCGCCGGCGCCGACATCGACGAGTTCACCACGATCTCGAGCGCCGAGCAGGCCATGGCCTTCACCACGCTCGGCAACGTGGTCTTCGACAAGGTCGCGGCGCTGCCCTTCCCGACGCTCGCCATGATCCACGGCTTCTGCATGGGCGGCGGCACGGAGCTGGCGCTCGCCTGCCGCTACCGCATCGCCGACGACGGGCCGAAGACGCGCATGGCGCTGCCCGAGGTGATGATCGGCATCGTGCCGGGGTGGGGCGGGGCGAAGCGCATGCCGCCGCTCATCGGCGCGGCCAACGCCCTGGACCTCATGCTCACCGGCCGGGGCGTCGACGGGCGGCGGGCGAAGAAGCTGGGCCTCGTGGACGACGCCACGCCCAGGCGCCACTTCGCCAACGCGGTGCGCCTGTTCCTCGCGAGCCCGCCGCCGCCGCACAGGCCGCGCTTCGCGGCGGCCGTCACGGACTGGCCGCTCGTGCGCTCGCTCGTGGCCTCGATGTCGCGGAAGAAGGTGGCCGAGAAGGCGCGCCAGGACCACTACCCGGCGCCCTACGCGATCATCGACCTGTGGAAGGATTTCGGCGGGGACGTGCGCAACATCCCCCTCGAGCATCCCGCCTCGATGGCGAGCCTGTTCGCGCACCCCACGACGCGGAACCTCATCCGCCTCTTCAAGCTGCAGGACCGCATGAAGGGCCTCGGGAAAGGCGACATCGAGCCCATCCGCCACCTGCACGTGATCGGCGCCGGCGCCATGGGCGGCGACATCGCGGCCTGGGCCGCGTTCAAGGGGATCACGGTGACGCTGCAGGACCTGGGGCCGGAGCGCATCTCGCCCGCGGTGCAGCGCGCGCACGCCCTCTACAGGAAGCGCCTGAAGCAGCCGCACCTCGTGCAGGCCGCCTTCGACCGCCTGATTCCCGACGTGAAGGGCGACGGCGTGGCCAAGGCGGACCTCGTGATCGAGGCCATCGTGGAGAACGCCGAGATCAAGAGGAAGCTCTTCGCCGGGATCGAGCCGCGGATGAAGGCCGGCGCCATCCTCGCGACCAACACCTCGAGCATCCCGCTCCAGGAGCTCTCGGGCGTGCTCGAGCGTCCCGAGCGCCTCGTGGGCCTGCACTTCTTCAACCCGGTCGCCCAGATGATGCTGGTGGAGATCGTCGAGGGCCCCCAGACCTCGCCGGAGGTGATGCAGGCGGGGCAGGCCTTCGCCCGCCAGATCGACAAGCTGCCGCTGCCCTGCAAGAGCGCCCCCGGCTTCCTCGTGAACCGCGTCCTCTCCCCGTACCTCATGGAGGCGATGCTCATGCTGGACGAGGGCGTGCCGGGCGAGACGATCGACGCGGCGGCGCGCGACTTCGGCATGCCCATGGGCCCCATCGAGCTCGCCGACATGGTGGGCCTGGACATCTGCTGGGCCGTCGGCCAGGAGCTCGCGAAGCCGGGCACGCCCATCCCGAAGAAGCTGCAGGCGAACATCGAGGCGAAGAACCTGGGCAAGAAGACCGGCAAGGGCTTCTACACCTGGGTGAAGGGGAAGCCCCAGAAGGCGAGCGGGAGCGGCTCCGTGGACCTGAAGCCCATCGCCGACCGCCTCGTGCTGCCGGCGCTCAACGAGGCGGTGGCCTGCCTCCGGGAGAAGATCGTGACGGATGCGGACCTGTGCGACGCGGGCGTCATCTTCGGCACGGGGTTCGCGCCGCATCGCGGGGGGCCGATCTCGGCCATCGAGGAGCGCGGCAAGGAGTCGTGGCTGAAGACGATGGCCGAGCTGCGCGCGAAGCACGGGGACCGGTTCGTGGCGGACAGCGGCTGGGATTCGCTCTGAGAGTGGTGCGGGCGAAAGGCCTGGGAGACGCCGATGAACGCCGATGCCACGCCGATTGCCGCCGATGAAGGCGGGCGGTTCGTGAAATGAGTCCGGCGCTCGCGATGTGGAAGAGGTGCGAGGGGCTGCCATTCGGCAGGGAGGTGTTCTCGCGGATCATCTGCTGGAAGGCGCCGTACTTCGGGAGCATCCGGCCGCGGTTCGAGGAGTTCCGCCCCGGGTACGCGCGCGTCTCCATGCGCAAGCGTCGGGCCGTGACCAACCACATCGGCACCGTGCACGCGATCGCGATGTGCAATCTCGCGGAGCTGGCGGCGGGGACGATGACGGAGATCACGATCCCGCCGTCTATGCGCTGGCTGCCGAAGGGCATGGCGGTGGAGTACCTCCGGAAGGCGGAGTCGGACGTCGAGGCGCACGCGAGCGTCGGCGCCGTCGCCGAGGGGCCGGGGCGCGAGGTGCCGGTCACGGTGGAGGTGAAGGACCGCGCGGGCGAGACCGTGTGCCGCGCCGTCATCACCATGTGGGTCTCGCCGCGGCGCAAGGCCTGAGGACG
>PQAI01000039.1 GCA_003105245.1 Betaproteobacteria bacterium
GGCACTTCCATCGTCGCCTTGTCCGATTCCAGCGTGACGAGCGACGCTTCCTTCTTCACCGCCTCGCCCGGCTTCACCAGGATCTCGATGACGGGCACGTCCTTGAAGTCGCCGATGTCGGGGACCTTGATCTCGAGGGTGGCCATGGCGTGCGCCTCCCTAGAGCATGCCGCGCCGCAGGTCGGCGATGACCTGGGCGAGGTAGGTGGTGAAGCGCGCCGCCGCCGCGCCGTCGATCACGCGGTGGTCRTACGAGAGCGAGAGCGGCATCATCAGCCTCGGGACGAACTCCTTGCCGTTCCAGACGGGCTTCATCGCGGCCTTCGAGACGCCGAGGATGGCGACCTCCGGCGCATTGATGATCGGCGTGAACGCGGTGCCGCCGATGCCGCCCAGCGAGGAAATCGTGAAGGTGCCGCCCTGCATCTCGGCCGGGCCCAGCTTGCCTTCGCGCCCCTTGGCCGCGAGTTCGCCGGTCTCCCGCGCGATCTCGACCACGCCCTTCCTGTCCGCGTCCTTGAGAACGGGGACCACGAGGCCGTTGGGCGTGTCGGCCGCGAAGCCGATGTGCCAGTACTGCTTGAGCACGAGGTTGTCGCCGTCGATGGAGGCGTTGAAGGTGGGAAACTTCTTGAGCGCCGCCACGACCGCCTTGATGAGGAACGCGAGCGGCGTGACCTTCGTCCCCGACTTGGCGTTCTCCTCGTTCACGCGCGCGCGGAAGGCCTCCAGGTCGGTGATGTCCGCCTCGTCGAACTGCGTGACGTGCGGGATCATCACCCAGTTGCGCGCCAGCGCCGGCCCCGAGATCTTCTTGATCCGCGACAGCGGCTGCAGCTCGACGGGGCCGAACTTGGCGAAGTCCACCTTGGGCCAGGCGGGAAGGCCCAGTTCGGCCAGGCCGCCGCCGGCGGCGCGCGGCGCCTCGGCGCCGGCGCCGGAGAGCGCGTCCTTCACGAACGCCTGGATGTCCTCCTTGAGGATGCGAGCCTTGGGGCCGCTGCCCTTCACGCGCGCGAGGTCCACGCCCAGCTCGCGGGCGAAACGGCGCACGCCGGGGCTCGCGTGGGCGGGCGCGGCGGACTCGGCCACGGGTTCCTCGGATACCGGGGGGCGCCGCGGTGGCAGGGACTCGGCGGCGACGGGCGCGCTTGCCGGCGCCGGAGCCGGTGTCGGCGAGGCGGCGGGGGCGGGCTGGGGCGCCGGGGCGGCGGCCGCGGGGGCCTTCGCCGCCGGCTTGCCGGCCGCTTCCTCGCTGGCCTCCATGACGAGGACGACGGAGCCCTCGCTCACCTTGTCGCCGACCTTGACGCGCATCGACTTCACCACGCCGGCGGCGGGAGAGGGCACCTCCATCGTCGCCTTGTCGCTCTCCAGGGTGACGAGCGAATCCTCCTTCTTCACCGCATCGCCCGGCTTCACCAGCAGCTCGATGACGGGCACGTCCTTGAAGTCCCCGATGTCGGGGACCTTGACCTCGATGGCGGCCAAGGCTTTCTCCTCGCTTGGTTGTTCGTCTTGGTTCCGGGCGGCGTTCAGACCGTCCAGGGCGCGGGTTTCTCGGCGTCGATGCCGTACTTCGAGATCGCCTCCGCCACCTTTGCGGCCGGGATCTCGCCATCCTCCGCCAGCGCCTTCAGGGCGGCCACCGCGACGTAGCGGCGGTCGACCTCGAAGAAGCGCCGCAGGTTCTCGCGCGAGTCGCTGCGGCCGAAGCCGTCGGTGCCCAGCGCCTTGTAGCGGCGCGGCACGAACTCGCGGATCTGGTCGACGAACGCGCGCACGTAGTCGCTGGAGGCGATCACGGGTCCCTTGGTGCCCGCGAGGCAATGCTCCACGTGGGACTGCCGCGGCTTCTCGGTGGGGTGCAGCAGGTTCCAGCGCGCCACGGCCATGCCGTCGCGGCGAAGCTCCGTGAAGCTGGGGCAGCTCCAGAYGTCGGAGGCCACGCCCCAGTCGGCGGACAGGAGCTCGGCGGCGGCGATGACCTCGCGCAGGATGGTGCCGCAGCCCAGCAGCTGCACGCGCGGGCCCTTGCCGGCGGCGGCTCCCGGAAGCCGGTACATGCCCTTGAGGATGCCCTCGCGGGCGCCCTCGGGAAGCGCCGGGTGCGCGTAGTTCTCGTTCATCACGGTGATGTAGTAGAAGACGTCCTCCTGCTCCTCCACCATGCGCCGCAGCCCGTCCTGGATGATCACCGCCACCTCGTAGGCGAAGGTGGGGTCCCAGGAGCGGCAGTTGGGGATCATCGAGGAGAGGATGTGGCTGTGGCCGTCCTCGTGCTGCAGGCCCTCGCCGTTGAGGGTCGTGCGTCCCGCGGTTCCCCCCATCAGGAATCCGCGCGCGCGCATGTCGCCCGAGGCCCACACGAGGTCGCCCACGCGCTGCAGGCCGAACATCGAGTAGAAGATGAAGAACGGGATCATCGGCACGTTGCTGTTGGCGTAGGAGGTCGCCGCCGACATCCACGAGCACATCGCGCCCGCCTCGTTGATGCCCTCCTGGAGGATCTGGCCGTTCTTGTCCTCCTTGTAGAACATGAGCTGGTCGCTGTCCTCGGGCTCGTAGAGCTGGCCGATGGAGGAGTAGATGCCCAGCTGGCGGAAGAGCCCCTCCATGCCGAAGGTGCGCGACTCGTCCGGGACGATGGGCACGATGTTGCGGCCGAGGTTCTTGTCGCGCACGAGCGTGGTGAGCATGCGCACGAAGGCCATCGTGGTGGAGTTCTCGCGGCCCTCGGCGGTGGCCTCCAGCAGCGGCTTGAACGCCTCGAGCTTCGGGGCGTCCAGGCTCGCCGAGCGGCGGCGGCGCTGCGGGAGGGAGCCCCCCAGCTTCGCGCGCAGCTCGCGCAGGTAGCTCATCTCCGGCGACTTGTCGTCCGGCTTGAAGTAGGGCAGCTCCGCCAGCCGGTCGTCGCCGATGGGAATCGCGAAGCGGTCGCGGAACTGGCGCAGCACCTCGAGCGGCATCTTCTTCTGCTGGTGGGCGACGTTCTTGCCCTCGCCCACGGCGCCCATGCCGTAGCCCTTGACCGTCTTGGCGAGCACCACGGTGGGCTGGCCGCGGTGGTTCACGGCGGCATGGTAGGCGGCGTAGATCTTGTGCGGGTCGTGGCCGCCGCGGTTCAGGCGCCAGATGTCCTCGTCGGACATGTTGGCCACCATCGCCCTGAGCTCGGGGTACTTGCCGAAGAAGTGCTCGCGCACGTAGGCGCCGTCGCGGCTCTTGAACTTCTGGTACTCGCCGTCGACCGCCTCCTCCATGCGCTTGCGCAGGATGCGCTGCTTGTCCTTGGCGAGGAGCGGGTCCCAGTACGAGCCCCAGATGACCTTCAGCACGTTCCAGCCGGCGCCGCGGAAGTTGGTCTCGAGCTCCTGGATGATCTTGCCGTTGCCGCGCACCGGGCCGTCGAGCCGCTGCAGGTTGCAGTTGACCACGAAGACGAGGTTGTCGAGCCCTTCGCGCGCCGCCATGCCGATGGCGCCCATGGACTCGGGCTCGTCCATCTCGCCGTCGCCCATGAAGGCCCACACCTTGCGCCCGCTGGTCTTCGCGAGGCCGCGGTCCTCCAGGTAGCGCAGGAACCGCGCCTGGTAGATGGCCTGGATCGGGCCCAGCCCCATGGAGACCGTGGGGAACTGCCAGAAGTCGGGCATGAGCCAGGGGTGGGGGTAGGAGGAGATCCCCTGGCCGTCGACCTCCTGGCGGAACATGTCGAGCTGGGCCTCGCTGAGGCGCCCCTCCAGGAAGGCGCGCGCGTAGACGCCGGGCGAGGAATGGCCCTGGATGTAGATGAGGTCCCCGCCGTGGCTTTCGGTGGGCGCGTGCCAGAAATGGTTGAAGCCCACGTCGTAGAGCGTGGCCGCGGAGGCGAAGCTCGCGATGTGGCCGCCCAGCTCGAGGTCCTTGCGCCCGGCGCGCAGCACCATCGCCACGGCGTTCCAGCGCACGATGTTGCGCAGCCGGTTCTCGATCTCCATGTCGCCCGGCAGCGGCTGCTCCAGGTGAGTCGGGATCGTGTTGATGTAGGCCGTCGCCGCGCTGTAGGGCAGGTTCACGCCCGAGCGGCGCGCCTTGTCGATGAGGCTCTCGAGGATGAAGTGCGCCCGCTCGGGGCCCTCGACGGCGAGGATGGCTTCCAGGGCGTCGACCCATTCGCGGGTTTCGGAAGGGTCGGTGTCTTGCAGGCGGTCCATGGTGGCCTTGCGATCAGGAAGTAACGGGGAGTGTTGCAGCGGGAAGGCCTCCATTAGAGCGGATCGTATAATGGCTGGCAACCTTGCCGCCGGGTCCGCGGATGCCTTGCCGGGGGGTATGCAAGGGGGGCCTGGAGAAGGGTTCCGCCGGCAGAAGTCCCTAGACAAATCAGGGACATCGGGCCGACAATCGGGATTGTTTCTCAAAAAAGCATTTTAAGTTATTATAAAAACGGGTTTTTGCACTTTTCGTCAGGGAGGCCGGGCGAGCCTTCGGCCGGGGCAGCCGAGCGGAGCGTGGCTGCTGGCGGGATGCTCGCGGCCGGACAACACAAGAATCGAGAACGCAATGAACCATCGGGCGCACCGAAACGGGGAGGGCGGAGCGCGAGGCGCGGGCCGGCAGGCCGCGCCGGCGCTCGGCCATCCCGCCGACAGCCGGGGTGAGCGGACGTGACACTCACGGAAGCGCTGCAGAGCGCCAGCCTCTCGGACCCGGGCCGGGTCCGCGACCACAACGAGGATTGCGTCGAGTCGCGACCGGAAATCGGCCTCTACGTCCTGGCCGACGGCATGGGCGGCTACAACGCCGGGGAGGTGGCGAGCGGCATGGCGACCTCGCTGATCGCCGACGGCCTGGCGGAAGCCTGGATCCCCCGGGAGGTGGACCGGCTCTCCCGCGAGGAAGCCATGGCGCTCGCCGAGCGCCTCATCCGCGAGCAGGTCGCCCGCGCCAACACCGCCATCTTCACCACCTCGCAGAACAATCCCGAATGCGCGGGGATGGGYACCACGCTGGTGGTGTGCCTCTTCTACGACAACTTCGTGAGCGTGGCCCACATCGGGGACTCGCGGCTCTATCGGCTGCGCGGCGAGGCGATGGAGCAGGTKACGCGCGACCATTCCCTGCTCCAGGAGCAGCTCGACTCCGGCCTCATCACGCCGGAGGAGGCCAAGCTCTCCCAGAACAAGAACCTGGTGACCAAGGCGCTCGGCATCGATCCCACGGTCGAGCCGGAGCTGCACGTCTACGAGACCGAGCCCGGGGACATCTACCTGCTCTGCTCCGACGGGCTGAACGACATGGTGGAGGACGAGGAGATCCGGCTCACGCTGATCACGCTGCGCACGAATCCCACCCTCACCGTCCAGCAGCTCGTCCAGGCGGCCAACGACAACGGCGGCCGCGACAACGTGTCGGCCCTCCTCATCCGGGTGGCCGAGCCCTTCGCCGTGGCGCGTGGCTGGCTCGCGCGATTCAAGGCACTATTCAGGTAATTCGCAAGGAAACCGACCATGGCCAAGCTGATTTTGAGTGTCGACGGGCAGGTGCTCAAGGAGCATGTCCTCTCCAAGGAGCGCACCCTGATCGGGAGGAAGCCCCACAACGACATCCAGATCGACAATCTGGCTGTGAGCGGCGAGCACGCGGCGATCATCACCATCCTCAACGACTCGTTCATCGAGGACCTGGGCAGCACCAACGGCACGATGGTGAACGGCAAGCCCATCAAGAAGCACTTCCTCCAGGCGAACGACGTCATCGAGATCGGCAAGCACAAGCTCAAGTACTTCAACGACGCCCCCTCGCAGACCTCGGCGGCCGACTTCGAGAAGACGATGATCATCCGCAGCCCCGGCAAGGCCGCGCCGCCCCCCCCGGCCGCGCCCGCCGCCCCGGCTGCGCCCGCCGCCCCGGCCGCCCCGGCCGCCGAGCGGGTGTCCAGCGACACGGTCACGAACATGAAGGCGATGGCGCCCGAGGTGGTCAAGCCCGCCCCGCCGCCGCCGCCCGCCGCCGCCCCGCACGCGGAGCACGGCCCGCTTCCGGAGGCCGCGATCCAGGTCCTCTCCGGGGCCGCCGCCGGGCGCACGCTCGACCTCACGAAGAACCTGACGACCATCGGCAAGCCCGGGCTGCAGGTGGCGGTCATCACCAAGCGTCCGAACGGGTATTTCATCACCCACGTCGAGGGCGCCAGCTATCCCACGCTGAACGGTGCGTCCCTGGGCGCCACGGCCCACCCCCTGGCCGACCACGACATGATCGAGATCGCCGGCGTGAAGATGGAGTTCTTCTTCAAGCCGTGACCGTCCCGGCCGGGAGGGCCGTTGGAATCGGCCGGCGGAATGTGCCGTCGCGCACAACCCGAGCCGGCGGTTTTCGCCAATAATGGCCCGATCCCGGGCTTGAGAGCCCGGCCGGCGCCGCGGTGGCGGGCCGGCAACAACCCCGTGTCCACGGGCCGAGGTCAGGACAGATGCGCATCAGGGTTCTGGGGTGCAGCGGCGGCATCGGCGGGAGCCTGCGGACGACCGCGTTCCTGGTCGACGACGACATCCTCGTCGACGCGGGCACCGGCGTGGGCGACCTGCCCCTGGAGAGCCTGGCGAAGATCGACCACATCTTCGTGAGCCACTCCCACCTGGACCACGTCGCGAGCATCCCCTTCCTGGTGGACACCGTCTGCTGGATGCGCGGCAGCCCCATCGTCGTCTACGGCATCAAGGACACCCTGGACATCCTGCGCGCCCACCTCTTCAACTGGAAGGTCTGGCCCGACTTCACGCAGATTCCCGACGGCGACAACCCGTTCATGGTCTACCGGGAGATCGCGGTGGGCCAGACGGTGGAGATCGGCGGGCGCCGGCTGACGGCGCTGCCGGCCAACCACACGGTGCCCGCAGTGGGGTATCTTCTCGACAGCGGGCGGGCGAGCCTCGCCTACTCGGGCGACACGACGGTCAACGAGGGCCTCTGGAAGGCGGTGAACGAGGCCGCGAACCTGCGCTACCTGATCATCGAGACGGCGTTCTCGAACAAGGAGCGCGAGATCGCGGTGGCTTCCAAGCACCTCTGCCCGGACATGCTCGCCCGCGAGCTCGCCAGGATGCGCTCCCGGCCGGAGGTGTTCATCACCCACCTCAAGCCGGGCGAGGGGGCCCTCACGATGAAGGAGATTTCCGAGGCGGCCGGCCGCTGGCGGCCGCGGATGCTGGAGAACCACCAGGAGTTCACGCTCTAGCCACGGCGGGGCGCGACATACGCAACGGGCAGCCATACACGATCGGCAGGTGCACACATGAGCGCAGTCCTCGAACCCAAGGCGCCGCAGGCTTCGGCCGGAGCGGCGGACGTCGCCGTCAAGCTGGCCTTCTCGAAGAAGATCCAGACGGTCACGAACCGGATCCACTCCACGAACAACGTCGACGAGATCATCCTCGAGGTCTCTCGCGACATCTGCCAGCTGTTCGAGGCGGACCGGATGACGATCTACACCATGAGCGAGGACGGCCAGTCCATCGTCTCGAAGGTGAAGACGGGCCTGAACTCGTTCAAGGACATCAAGCTGCCGATCTCGGAGTCCTCGCTCGCCGGCTTCTGCGCGCTGCACAAGCGCCACATGAACATCAAGGACGTCTACGACGACGCCGAGCTCAGGCAGTTCTCCCCGAACCTCGCCTTCCTCAAGGCGGTGGACCAGCGCACCGGCTACCGCTCCAAGCAGATGCTCATCGCCCCGATCCTGGGGGGCGAGTCGGGCACGGAGCTCATGGGGGTGCTGCAGCTCATCAACAACCTCTCGGGCCAGCCCTTCAGCTCGCTGCACGACGAGGGCGTCATGGAGCTCGCCAAGACGCTCGCCATCGCCTTCCGCGTGCGCCAGCAGATGCCGGGGCAGATCGCCTCGAAGTTCGAGTACCTGGTGATCGACAGCATCATCCAGGCCGGCGAGCTGGACCTCGCCACCAAGGCCGCCCGGCGCAAGAACAAGAGCGTCGAGGACATCCTGGTCGACGAGTTCCAGGTGAAGCTGCCGGCGATCGGCGCCGCGCTCGCCAAGTTCTTCGGCGTCGAGTACGAGCCGCACAAGGGCGACCGCATCAAGCCCATCGACCTGCTGAAGAACCTCAAGCGCGAGTACTGCGAGCAGAACCAGTGGATCCCGCTCGAGGACTCCAAGGCGGGCATCCTCGTGGCGGCCACCGACCCGGAGCGCCTGCGCAGCTCGCGGATGGTGGAGAACGTCTTCCCGCGTGCCAAGATCGTCTACAAGGTCACGACCTCGAAGGACTTCGCGCAGATGCTGACGCTGTACTTCGGCGGGCCGACGGACAGCGGGATGAGCTCGGAGTCGATCGGCGACCTGCTGTCGAACCTGGACGACGAGGAGGAGGCCGGCTCGATCGGCGCGGACGACGTCTCGGCGGCCGCCGACAACGAGCTGGTGAAGCTCGTGAACAAGATCATCGTCGACGCCTACAACCAGGGCGCCTCGGACATCCACGTCGAGCCGCTTCCGGGCAAGGGCAAGACGGGCGTGCGCTTCCGCAAGGACGGCTCGCTCTCCAACTACATCGAGGTGCCGGCCTCCTACCGGCAGGCGCTCGTCACGCGCCTGAAGATCATGTGCGACCTCGACATCTCGGAGAAGAGGAAGCCCCAGGACGGCAAGATCAAGTTCAAGAAGTTCGGGCCGCTGGACATCGAGCTGCGCGTGGCCACCATCCCGACCGCCGGCGGCGTCGAGGACGTCGTGATGCGGATCCTCGCGGCCGGCGAGCCGATCCCCCTGGACAAGCTGGGCGTGCTGCCGACGAACCTCGAGAAGCTCAAGGCCTGCGTGTCCAAGCCCTACGGGCTCTTCTTCGTCTGCGGCCCGACGGGCTCSGGCAAGACGACCACGCTGCACTCGGTGCTGGGCTTCCTCAACACCGTCGACACCAAGATCTGGACGGCCGAGGACCCGGTCGAAATCACGCAGAAGGGCCTGCGCCAGTGCCAGGTGAACCCCAAGGCGGGATTCACCTTCGCCACGGCCATGAAGGCGTTCCTGCGCGCGGACCCCGACATCATCATGGTGGGTGAGATGCGCGACAAGGACACCACCTCGATCGGCATCGAGGCCTCGCTCACGGGCCACCTGGTGTTCGCCACCCTGCACACGAACTCGGCCCCGGAGTCGATCATCCGCCTGCTCGACATGGGCATGGACCCGTTCAACTTCGCCGACGCCCTGCTGGGGATCCTGGCGCAGCGCCTGGCCAAGCGCCTGTGCAAGTGCAAGGAGGCCTACACGCCCGGCCAGGACGAGATGAAGCACTTCATCACCGAGTACTGCGACGAGCTCAGGAACACCGAGGAATTCAAGAAGGACATGAACGCCGGCTACAAGGGCGTGTTCGACCGCTTCCAGAAGGACTACGGCTTCGGCAAGCCCGAGTTCGTCATGTACAAGGCGAAGGGGTGCGACATCTGCGGCGGCTCCGGCTACAAGGGCCGCGTCGGCCTGCACGAGCTCATGGTCGGCACCGATCCGGTGAAGAAGCTCATCCAGGAGCACGCGCGCGTGGCCCAGCTCTTCGCGCAGGCGCTTTCCGACGGCATGCTCACCCTGAAGATGGACGGCATGGAGAAGGTCCTCCAGGGCGTCACCGACATGAAGCAGGTGCGCGCGGTCTGCATCAAATGAGTTCCCCCGCCGGGCTCCCCCTTCCCGAGGATCCGGCGCCGAAGCTGGCCGACCTGCAGCACTCGCTCGAGACGCACGTCCTCTCGAAGCTCGAGTACCTCAACGCGATCGGGATCGCGCTCTCCCAGGAGCGCGACATCGACCGCCTGCTCGAGACGATCCTCGTCGCCGCCAAGAACCTGACGCGCGCCGACGGGGGCACGCTCTACCGGCTGGTGGACGACAAGCTGCACTTCGAGATCATGAAGAACGACAGCCTCGCGATCTCGATGGGCGGGACCTCGGGGAACGCCATCCCCTTCTATCCCATCCCGCTGCACGACAAGGACGGGAACCCCAACCTCACGATGATCGCCGCCTACGTCGCGATCAACGACCGGACGGTGAACATCGCGGACGCGTACACGGAGGAGGGCTTCGACTTCTCGGGAACGCGCAACTTCGACAAGCGCACGGGCTACCGCTCGACCTCCTTCCTCACGGTCCCGATGAAGAATCACGAGGGGGAGATCATCGGCGTGCTGCAGCTGCTCAACGCGATCGACGCCTCGACCCGGCAGGTCACCGTGTTCAGCGACGAGGACCGGCGGCTCGCGGAGTCGCTCGCCTCGCAGGCGGCCATCGCGCTCACCAACCGCCTCCTCATCCAGCAGCTCGAGGTCCTGTTCGAGTCCCTGATCGAGCTCATCAACACGGCGATCGACGACAAGAGCCCCTACACGGGCGGGCACTGCAAGCGCGTGCCGACCCTCACGATGATGCTCGCCGAGGCGGCCAACAGCGCCTCGGCGGGTCCGCTCTCGGCCTTCCGCATGACGGACAAGGACCGATACGAGCTCAAGATCGCGGGACTCCTCCACGACTGCGGCAAGATCACCACGCCCGTTCACGTCGTCGACAAGGCCACGAAGCTGCAGACGATCTACGACCGCATCGGGCTGGTGGACACGCGCTTCGAGGCCCTCAAGCGCGAGGCCGAGGTCGCCATGCTGCGCGCCGTTCTCGCGGCGCGGGAGGCCGAGGACGCCTCCTCCGAGCAGCGCGCCCGCGAGGACTTCCAGGCGAGGATCCGCCAGTACGACGACGACCGCGAGTTCCTGCGCCGCACCAACATCGGCGGCGAGCGCATGAGCCCGGAGGACCAGGCGCGGGTCTCGCGCATCGCCCAGTACACCTGGACGGGGCCCAAGGGCGCCACCGAGCGCTTCCTCTCGCGCGACGAGGAGGCCAACCTCAACATCCCCTACGGGACGCTCAACCCGCAGGAGCGCGAGGTGATCAACCACCACATCGTCGCCACGATCAAGATGCTCGAGGCGCTGCCCTGGCCGCGCCACCTGGTGAACGTGCCGGAGTACGCGGGAGGCCACCACGAGCGCATGGACGGCAAGGGCTATCCCAAGGGCCTGACGCGCTCGCAGATGAGCGTCCAGGCCCGCATCATGGGCATCGCGGACATCTTCGAGGCCCTCACCGCCAAGGACCGCCCGTACAAGCCCGGCAAGACGCTCTCCGAATCGCTCGCCATCCTCGGCAAGTTCAAGGAGAACGGCCACATCGACCCGGACCTCTTCGACATCTTCGTGAAGGAGCGGGTGTACCTGAACTACGCCCGCGAGTTCCTGGATCCCGAGCAGATCGACGAGGTGGACCTCTCGAAGATCCCGGGCGCCCCGCGCTAGCGGCACGGAACTTGCCTCTGCCGGCCCACCGATTCCCTTTTCGCAGGTTTCCATGACGACACGAATTCCCGTCGGGGTCTTCTTCGCCCTGTTCACCGTTTCCGGATTCGCCGGGCTCATCTACGAGTCGATCTGGAGCCATTACCTCAAGCTCTTCCTGGGCCACGCGGCCTACGCGCAGACGCTGGTGCTCGCCATCTTCATGGGCGGGATGGCGCTGGGCTCCTGGCTCGTGAGCCGATTCACCGGCCGCATCCGCGACCTGCTGCTCGGCTACGCCCTGGCCGAACTGGGGATCGGTCTCCTCGCCCTCGTCTTCCACGGCGTCTTCGTGTCGGTCACGGGATGGAGCTTCGACACGGTCATCCCGGCCCTGGGCTCCCCGACGGCCGTGGCCGCCTTCAAGCTGGGGCTGGCCTCGCTGCTCATCCTGCCCGCCTCCGTCCTGCTGGGTTCCACCTTCCCGCTGATGAGCGCGGGGATCATCCGCCTGCACCCGGAGCGAAGCGGCAGCACGCTCGCGTGGCTGTACTTCACCAACAGCTTCGGCGCGGCCATCGGCGTGCTCGCGAGCGGCTTCGTCCTCATCGAGAAGGTGGGACTGCCCGGAACCGTCCTCACCGCCGGCATCCTCAACGTCGCGCTCGCGCTGGTGGTCTGGGCGCTCACCAAGCGGATCGGCCCCGTGGAGGGCGCTTCCGGGGCCGGTGCCGCGCCGGCGCCCGCCGCCAGCCGCCTCGCCCTGGGCATCGGGGTGCTCGCCTTCGTGACGGGAGGCGCCTCGTTCGTCTACGAGATCGCGTGGATCCG
This sequence comes from Betaproteobacteria bacterium, assembly GCA_003105245.1. GTDB lineage: Bacteria > Pseudomonadota > Gammaproteobacteria > Burkholderiales > Usitatibacteraceae > FEB-7. The sequence goes on from PQAI01000039.1 coordinate 12,163, forward strand.
GATGCTCACCATGGGGCTGGGCGCCTCCACGCACGCCTTCGAGGTGATGCTCTCGGCGTTCATCCTCGGCATGGCCCTGGGCGGGCTCGTGCTCGCGCTGCGCGCTCCGCGCGAGGGGCGCGACGTCCTCTGGCTCGGCGCGATCCTGGTCGCCAAGGGCATCCTCGCCGTGCTGGCGCTGGGCGCCTACGGGCAGACCCTGGACCTCATCGGCTGGATGATGTCGGCGCTGAAGCCCACGGAGGCGGGCTACGCGCTCCTCAACGCGGCGGGMYTGCTGTCCTCGATGCTGGTGATGCTGCCCTCGGCCTTCTGCGCGGGGATGACGCTACCGCTCGCGACCTCGGTGCTCATCCGCCGGGCYGGSGGCGAGGCGGCCATCGGGCGCGTCTACGCGGCCAACACGGCCGGCTGCATCGCGGGCACGGTGTTCGCCACGCACGTCGGCATGGAGCTCCTCGGCGTGAAGGGCCTCACGGGACTCGGCGCGGCGGCCGACATCGCCCTCGGGCTCGCGGTCGCCTTCGCGTTCGCCGGCCCGCGTCCCGCGGTCATGGCCGGCGCGGCCGCGGCCGTCGTGGCCGCGGTGTTCTCGTTCGCCGCCTTCGACCTCGACCACCTGAAGATGGCCTCGGGCGTCTTCCGAACCGGCACCTTCCTCGACCCGCAGCGGGCGAAGGTCGACTTCCACAAGGACGGCAAGACGGCCACGATCTCGGTCACCTCGGTGGGAACCTTCCGCGCCATCCGCACCAACGGCAAGCCCGACGCGGGGATCGAGATGGGCAAGGACAGGAAGCCGAGCTGGGACGAGTCCACGATGATGCTGATCGGCGTCCTCCCGCTCGCCATCAAGCCCGACACGAAGACGGTCGCCAACATCGGGTTCGGGTCGGGACTGAGCACGCACACGCTGCTCGGCGGGCCGGGGATCGAGCTCGTCGACTCGATCGAGATCGAGCCGGCGATGATCGAGGGCGCGAAGCTCTTCGCTCCGCTCAACACGCGCGCCTACACGGACCCGCGCAGCCACCTGCGCATCGACGACGCCAAGACGTTCTTCTCCTCGCACCAGAGCCGCTACGACCTGATCACCTCGGAGCCCTCCAATCCGTGGGTGAGCGGCGTGGCGACGCTCTTCTCGGACGAGTTCTACGCGCGCATCCGCACCCACTTGCGCGAGGGCGGGCTGCTCGTTCAGTGGCTGCAGGTCTACGAGATCGACTTCGACCTCGTGGGCTCCATCCTCAAGGCGCTGGGCAGGCACTTCCCCGACTACGTGATCTACACCGCGCAGCCCGGCGACATCCTCGTGGTCGCCTCCCGCGACGGCCCAGTGCCGCCGCTGGGAAACAGCGTGTTCGCGGCTCCGGAGCTCAGGAAGTCGCTCGCCTACGTGGGCTACACGTCGCTTCCGGAGCTCGCGCTGGACCGCGTGGCCTCGCGCCGGGCGATCGAGGCCATGGTGAACCGCGTGCGCTACCCGGTGAACTCCGACTACTTCCCGGTGGTGGACCAGAACGCGGCCAAGGCGCGCTTCCTGAAGCTGAACGCGATCGACATCGCGGATCTCTCGACGACGTTCGTGCCCTTCACCGCGCTCATCGACGGCGACACGCGTATCCGCGTCGACCAGCTCGACCACGGCAAGACAGTCGGCTCCAAGCGCGTCACCGACGCGCTCGTCGCGGCCACGCTGGTCGAGCTCTTCCACACCGGCCGCAGCGCCGATGCGGGGAGGGTGGACGCCGTGCGCCGGCTGGAGCTCGCCACCGTGCGCGAAGGGCTCGACCGCTGCGGCGTGGACCCACTGCTCTGGCTCGACGCCCTCGAGGACATCCTGCGCATCGTGACGCCGGTCCTGCGCGGGCCCGAGGTGGACCGGATGATCGCGCGCGCCGCGTCCTCCGCTTGCGCCCGCCAGCTCGATGCGGTCGACCGCGAGCGGCTCATGCTGTACGCGGCCTTCCACGCGCGCGACGTGAAGGCGATGGCGGAGCTCTCCGGGCGACTCCTCGCCTCGACGGAGCGCCGCTGGGGACGGTCGGACCTCGCCACTTTCGTGCTCGCCGCGATGAGCAGCCGCGTCGTCCTGGGCGACGTCGAGGGCGCCCGCCGCGTGTGGCTCGCCCACCGTGGCCAGATCCCGGCCAGCACGGTGCAGCAGCTCTACTACCGCCTGGTGCTTTCGCACCTCCAGCTCGACGCGGCAGCGGATGGCGAAACGGCCGAGACGAGCGCGGGCGGGCGGCCCAGCGCCCAAGGGGAAGCCCACAAGTGACCTGATTCGTCAGTTGCGGCCCCGATCCGGCAGGGCCTTCTGGCCTGCGGCGACGGCGGGGTTGGCGGCCCCTTGCCGGCCGTCCCGAGCGTTCCGGGAAGGCCCTGGGAAAGGGTGTCCATATATTTGAAAAATAGGGATAAATTGCTCCATTCCCGGGGTGGCCGCATTTGCCCAGGCGGCATCCGGCACGGCCTTTTCGCGGGGGGCACTGGTACGGCTCTTGCTGATCTGGGTTACCCCTCGCGACGACGCTGGGGAAGAGCGCATCACAATCCATCCCGAAACAAGGAGCATCCATGAAAAAGCAATCCGGCTTTACGCTGATCGAACTGATGATCGTCGTGGCGATCATCGGCATCCTGGCGGCCGTCGCCATTCCGGCTTACCAGGACTACCTGAAGCGCTCGAAGATCACTGAAGTGGCGGCCACCGCCGGCGCCTGCAAGACCTCCGTGGCCGAGTTCATCGCCGCGAAGAACGCCCTGCCCGCCAACATCTCCGAGGCAGGCTGCTCGCAGACCAAGACGACCTACGTGTCCGCGGTCGCCGTCACCGGCGCCAAGATCGACGTGACGATCCAGGCCGTCGACGCGACGGTGAACGGCAAGGTCCTCTCGCTGCAGGCCCTCGACGACACCGGCGCCGTTTCCGACGGCACGAAGTCGATCTCCACCTGGTGGTGCTCGACGGACGCCGCCGCGACCGAGTGGAAGTTCTTCCCGGCCAACTGCCGTCAAGCCGCGAAGTAATCCC
>PQAI01000040.1 GCA_003105245.1 Betaproteobacteria bacterium
CCGACGCTCTTCGACCTCGTCGACGAGAGCCCGACGATGGAGGTGGACGGGGTCGCGAAGGAGGCCTACTGGAAGGTGGTCGACCAGTGCTACCTCTGCGACGTCTGCTACATGACGAAGTGCCCCTACGTCCCGCCGCATCCCTGGAACCTCGACTTCCCGCACCTCATGCTGCGGGCGAAGGCGGTGAAGTTCGCCAGCGGCAAGGTGCCCTTCAAGGACAAGCTCCTCGCCTCCACCGACGGGCTGGGCACGCTCGCGACGATCCCSATCGTCACCCAGGTCACCAACGCGCTCAACAAGTCGTCGGCCGCCCGCTCGKTGATGGAGAGCACGCTGGGCGTGGACAAGACGGCGTGGGTGCCGGAGTACGCCGCTTCGAAGTTCCGCTCGAGCGTGGCCCCCAGCCCCGCCCACGTGGTGAAGGACGGCGAGCGCACGCCGGGCAAGGTGGCGATCTTCTCGACCTGCTACATCAACTACAACGAGCCCGGCATCGGSCACGACCTCACGAAGATCCTCGACCACAACGCGATCCCCTACGTGATCGCCGAGAAGGAGGCGTGCTGCGGCATGCCCAAGCTSGAGCTGGGCGACCTGCAGGCGGTCGCCGCCAGCAAGGAGAAGAACATCCCGGCGCTCGCGAAGCTGGCCCGCGAAGGCTACGCGATCGTGACGCCCATCCCCTCCTGCACCCTGATGTTCAAGCAGGAGCTGCCCCTCATGTTCCCGGACGACCCGGACGTGAAGGCCGTCCAGGAGGCGATGTTCGATCCCTTCGAGTACCTCGTCGCGCGCCAGAAGGACGGCCTGCTGAAGACCGACTTCAGGACGCCGCTGGGCAAGGTCTCGTACCACATCCCCTGCCACTCGCGCGTGCAGAACGTCGGCCAGAAGACGCGCGAGGCGCTCGAGCTCGTCCCCGGGACCACCGTGAACACCGTGGAGCGCTGCTCGGGCCACTCCGGCACCTGGGGCTGCAAGAAGGAGTTCCACCAGATGGCGATGAAGATCGGCAAGCCCGTCTTCCGCCAGATGGCCGAGCCCCAGCCCGATTACATCAGCTCCGATTGCCAGCTCGGCGGCCGCCACATCGAGCAGGGAATGGGCGAGTCGAAGGGCAAGGCCGAGCTCAAGCACCCGATCACCCTCCTGCGCATGGCCTACGGCCTGCCGGACTGAAGACGAAAGCCATGACGACCACGACCATGCCCAAGATCACCCGCGAATCCCTGATGACGCTCGAGGCCTACGCCAAGTCCCGCAAGGACTTCCGCGCGAAGGTCCTGGAGCACAAGAAGCCGCGCGCCGTGCATGTCGGCCCGCACGTGACCCTGCTCTTCGAGGACGAGCTCACCATCCGCTACCAGATCCAGGAGATGCTGCGCATCGAGAAGACCTTCGAGGAGGCCGGCATCCAGGACGAGCTCGACGCCTACAACCCCCTCGTGCCGGACGGCCGCAACTTCAAGGCCACCATGCTCATCGAGTACGAGGACGTGGAGGCCCGCAAGGCCGCCCTGTCGAAGCTCAAGGGCATCGAGGACAAGGTCTGGGTGCAGGTCGAGGGCTGCCCGAAGGCGTGGGCCATCGCCGACGAGGACCTCGAGCGCGAGAACGCCGAGAAGACCTCGGCCGTGCACTTCCTGCGCTTCGAGCTCACGAAGGAGATGGCCGACGCGCTGAAGTACGGCGTGTCCCTCTCGATCGGCATCGACCACCCGAACTACCGCGAGGCCGTCACGCCGGTGGGCGCGGAGACGCGCGCGGCGCTGGTGAAGGACCTCGCCTAGCGCGGGCCCGGATCGCCGCGCCTAGGCGGCGACCTTCTTCAGGCAGGCGAGCTTCACGTCCAGAACGGCCTGGGCCACGGCCTCCACGGCCTTCGGCCGCGGGAAGCTCGTGCGCCACGCGATCGCGACCTTGCGCGAGGGGGCCGGATCGGTGAACGGGATCTCGGTCACCAGCTTGTTCACGTAGCGCGGCTGCAGGGCCGTGGCCGGGAGCACGCTCACGCCCAGCCCCGAGGCGACCATGTTGCGGATCGTCTCGAGCGAGCTGCCGGATCGCCCTTCCGGGTTCGCGGTGTTGGACTGCCCCGGGCAGGCCTCCAGCACCTGCTCGCGGAAGCAGTGACCGGCGTTGAGGACCAGCAGGCTCTCGCTCGAGAGCTCGTCGGGCCGCACGCGCTTCTTCTTCGCCCAGGCGTGCCCTTCGGGCACCACGACGCTGAAGGGCTCCTCGTAGAGCGTGCGCGTCTTCACCCCCGGTACCGCGAAGGGCAGCGCGACGATCGCCACGTCGATCTCGCCGTCGCGCAGCATCGGCACGAGGTTGCCGGTGAAGTTCTCCTCGATGGCGAGCGGCATGTCGGGCGCGCGCCGGCGCAGGTTCGGCACGAGCTCGGGGAGCAGGTACGGCCCGATGGTCGGGATGACGCCCAGCCGGAGCGCCCCCGCGAGCTGGTCCTGCGCCCCCTTGGCGAGGGACGAGATCTTGCCCACCTCGTCGAGCACGCGCCGGGCCTGGTCGACGATCGCCTCGCCCATGGGCGTGACGAGCACCTCGTTCTTGTTGCGCTCGAAGAGCCGCACGCCGAGCTCGTCCTCCAGCTTGGCGAGCGCGAGCGAGAGCGTGGGCTGGGTGACGAAGCACTTCTGCGCGGCGCGGCCGAAATGGCGCTCCTGGGCCAGCGCGACGACGTACTTGAGCTCGGTGAGGGTCATGGACATCTCGATTGAGGTTGGCTATGGCAATTATATCCATAATTAATTGGACGAATCAATCGCCACCCCATAAAGTGTCGACATTCACCTATCAACTACCCCGGAGAAACCCATGCTTCAGCACAAGGAAGGCCAGCGCGTTCCCGCCGTCACGTTCCGCACCCGCCAGGACAACCAGTGGAAGGACGTGAGCACGGACCAGATCTTCGCGGGCAAGACGGTGGTCGTCTTCGCCCTGCCCGGCGCCTACACGCCCACCTGCTCCACCACGCACCTGCCGCGCTACAACGAGCTCGCGCCCACGTTCTCCAAGCTGGGCGTGGACGAGATCGTGTGCCTGTCGGTGAACGACGGCTTCGTGATGTCCGAGTGGCAGAAGGACCAGGACGCGCCCAACGTCACCTTCATCCCGGACGGCAACGGCGAGTTCACCGAGAAGATGGGCATGCTCGTCGACAAGGCGAGCCTGGGCTTCGGCAAGCGCTCGTGGCGCTACTCGATGCTGGTGAAGGACGGGGTCATCGTGAAGCAGTTCATCGAGCCGGAGAAGGAAGGCGACCCGTTCGAGGTGTCGGACGCCGACACGATGCTCCGGTACCTCGCGCCCGCCGCGAAGGCGCCCGAGCCGGCCGTGATCTTCACCAAGCCCGGCTGCCCGCACTGCGCGCGCGCCCGGGCGCTGCTGGAGGCGAACGGCGTGGCCTACGAGGAAGTGGCGCTCGGCAAGGCCGTCACCTTCTCCACGATCCGCGCCGTCTCCGGCCGCGGCACCGCCCCCCAGGTCTTCATCGGGGGCCGCCACATCGGGGGCGCCGACGACCTCGCCGCGTACTTCGCCTCGAGCCGGAAGCTCGCCGCGTAGGTGCCGCGACGGCGGGCCGGCCTGCCGGCCGGCCCGCGATTCCGAACCTGGAGAACGCCATGAAGAACCTCACCGTCGACGTCGCCGTGATCGGCGCCGGCACCGCCGGGCTCGCCGCGTACCGGGCCGCCCGCGCCCGCGGCGCGCGCGCCGTGATCGTCGAGTCCGGCCCCTACGGCACGACCTGCGCCCGCGTCGGCTGCATGCCGTCCAAGCTCCTCATCGCGGCCGCCGAGGCGTCCCATGCCATCGACGAGGCGCCGGGATTCGGCGTCCACGTGGAGGGGGCCAAGCGCGTGGACGGCCGCGAGGTGATGGACCGCGTGAAGCGCGAGCGCGACCGCTTCGTGGGCTTCGTGGTCGAGGGCGTGGAGAGGATTCCCGCCTCCGACCGCATCGCCGGCAGGGCGAGGTTCCTCGATCGCCACACGCTCGAAGTCGACGGCCACACGCGCGTGTCGGCGCGCGCGATCGTGATCGCCACGGGCTCGCGGCCCGTGATTCCTTCCATCCTCGATGGCGCCGGCGACCGCCTGCTGGTGAACGACGACGTCTTCGCCTGGGACACCCTGCCCCGTTCCGTGGCCGTGTTCGGCCCCGGCGTGATCGGGCTGGAGCTCGGCCAGGCCCTCTCCCGCCTGGGCGTGCGCGTGGTCGTGCTCGGCCGCGGCGGCCGCGTGGGTCCGCTCGCGGACCCG
>PQAI01000041.1 GCA_003105245.1 Betaproteobacteria bacterium
ATCTTCGGCGCGGTCGCCCTCTTCTCGGGGTGGATCGGCGAGCGGCTGCGCGCCCACCCCGCCATCGGAGAGCGGCTCAACGTCTTCGCGGGCCTCACCTTCGTCGCGCTGGGCATCCGGGTCGCGATGCCGGACGTGGTCGAGGCACGAGCCGGTCTGGAAATACTAAGGCCATGAAGTTCTTCGACGAGGCCCGCATCGAGGTCATCGCCGGCGACGGCGGGGACGGCTCCGCGCACTTCCGGCGCGAGAAGTTCGTGCCGCGCGGCGGMCCCGACGGYGGCGACGGCGGGCGCGGCGGCTCCATCGTCGCGGTGGCCGACTTCAACCTCAACACGCTCATCGACTACCGCTACACGCGCATCTTCCGCGCGAAGCACGGCGAGCCGGGTCGCGGTCGCGACTGCAACGGCCACGGCGCCGAGGACGTGATCCTGCGCGTGCCGGTGGGAACCGTGATCCGCGACGCCGACACCGGCGAGACGATCGCCGACCTCGCGAAGGCCGGCGACGAGGCCGTCCTCGCCAAGGGCGGCAAGGGCGGGCTTGGGAACCTGAACTTCAAGTCGAGCACCAACCGCGCCCCGAAGCAGTTCACGCCCGGCGAGAAGGGCGAGCGGCGCAACCTCGAGATGGAGCTGCGCGTGCTGGCCGACGTGGGGCTGGCGGGCATGCCCAACGCCGGCAAGTCGACCTTCGTGCGCGCGGTCTCCGCGGCGCGGCCCAAGGTCGCCGACTACCCGTTCACGACGCTGAACCCCAGCCTCGGCGTCGTTCGCGTCGACATGAACCGCTCCTTCGTGATCGCCGACATCCCCGGGCTCATCGAGGGCGCGGCCGAGGGCGCGGGCCTGGGCCACCAGTTCCTGCGCCACCTGCAGCGCACCAAGCTCATCCTGCACCTGGTGGATTTCGCCCCCTTCGACGAGGGCGTCGACCCGGTGAAGGAGGCGAAGGCCATCGCGCTGGAGCTCAAGAAGTACGACCCGGGCCTCTACAAGAAGCCGCGCTGGCTGGTGCTCAACAAGGCCGACCTCCTCGATCCCGCGGAGCGCGACAAGCGCGCGAAGGCCTTCGTGAAGAAGCTCGGCTGGAAGGGCCCGTGGTTCGTGGTCTCCGCCATCAAGGGCGAGGGCACGCGCGAGCTCTGCTTCGCCATCATGGAATTCCTCGAGGGCGCGCGCCGTGACTAGCGAGCTGGCCGCCTGCAAGCGGGTGGTGGTGAAGATCGGCTCGAGCCTGCTCACCAACGCCGGCGCGGGCCTCGACCGCGACGCCGTGGCCGACTGGGCCGGCCAGATCGCGGCGCTGCGCGCGCGCGGCGTGGAGGTCCTCGTCGTCTCCTCCGGCGCCATCGCCGAGGGAATGAAGCGGCTCGCCTGGACGAGGCGCCCGAGCGCCGTGAACGAGCTGCAGGCCGCGGCCGCCGTGGGSCAGATGGGGCTCGTGCAGATCTGGGAGTCGTGCTTCGCCGAGCGCGGRCTGCRMACSGCSCAGGTSCTGCTCACGCACGAGGACCTCGGCGACCGCCGCCGCTACCTCAACGCGAGGACGACGCTCAAGACCCTGGTGTCGCTGGGCGTGGTCCCCATCATCAACGAGAACGACACGGTGGTCGTCGACGAGATCCGCTTCGGCGACAACGACACGCTCGCCTCGCTCGTGACCAACCTCATCGAGGCCGACGCGCTCGCGATCCTCACCGACCAGAAGGGCCTGTACTCGGCCGACCCGCGCAAGGATCCTTCCGCCACCCTCGTGGCGCGCGCAACGGCGGGCGATCCCGCGCTGGAGGCCATGGCCGGCGGCGCCGGCTCCGAGATCGGCAGCGGCGGCATGATCACGAAGGTCCTCGCGGCCCGGCGCGCGGCGCGCAGCGGCGCGCACACCGTCATCGCGTGGGGCCGCGAGCCGGAATTGCTGACGCGCCTGTTCGCGGGCGAGGCCGTCGGCTCGCTCCTCGTGGCGGCCACCCCGCCCGTGGCGGCGCGCAAGCAGTGGCTGGCCGACCACCTCAAGCCCGCCGGCCGCATCCGCCTCGACCCGGGCGCCGTGAAGGCGCTCACCGCCGACGGCAAGAGCCTGCTCGCCATCGGGGCAACGGCCGTCGACGGCGAGTTCGAGCGCGGCGACGTGGTGAGCGTGCTCTCCCCCGACGGCCGCGAGATCGCGCGCGGCCTCGTGAACTACGGCTCCGCCGAGACGCGGCGCATCCTGCGCAAGCCCACCAGCGAGATCGAGCCCACCCTGGGCTACATCGCCGAGCCCGAGCTCATCCACCGCGACAACCTGATCGTCCTTTAGGGCGATCAGATTGCGGTGGAGGCCAACCTGCCGGGCCCCGGCTATACTCCCGGCACAACAAACGCCCTAGGGAGGCTGCCGTGGACATCGTGGATCGCGCGAAGAACCTCATCCTCACGCCTGCCGCCGAGTGGGACAAGATCGCCGGCGAGACGCACACCGTGCAGGGGCTCTACACCGGCTGGATCATGATCCTCGCCGCCATCCCCGCCATCGCCGCCTTCGTCGGCTTCTCGATCGTGGGCACGGGCGCCTTCGGCTTCTCCTACCGCGTGCCGGTGATGTCGGGCATCGCGCACGCGATCACCTCCTACCTGCTGTCGCTCGCGATGGTCTACGTCTTCGCGCTCGTGATCGACGCGCTCTCGCCCACCTTCGGCGGCCAGAAGGACTTCGCGCAGGCCTTCAAGGTGGCCGCCTTCGCGCCGGTGGCCTCCTGGCTCGCGGGCGCGTTCTCGATCCTGCCGGCGCTCTCGATCCTGGGCCTGCTCGGCCTCTACAGCCTGTACCTGCTCTACCTGGGCCTGCCGCGCCTGATGAAGACGCCGCAGGAGAAGGCGCTGCCCTACACGGTGGTGGTGATCCTGGTCGGGATCGTGCTGTCGGCGATCGTGGCCACGCTCTCGGCCTTCACGATGCCGGGGCGCCCGGGCGGGTTCTGACCGCCCCTCGCGATCGCGTCAGTCGGAAAGGCCCGCCGCCGGCCGGGGACGCGGGCGGCGGCGCCTGCCGTAGGGCGACAGGCCCACGGGCCGGCGCTGCTTCACGTCCAGGAAGAGGGAGAGCTGCTCCAGCGCCATGCGGTAGACGTCGCGCTTGAAGTCGATGACCGTCTCCAGCGGCACCCAGTAGTCGTGCCAGCGCCAGGCGTCGAACTCGGGATGCCCGCTCGCGCGCAGCGAAACGTCCGACTCGCGGCCGACGAGCCGCAGCAGGAACCAGATCTGCTTCTGGCCCTTGTAGGTGCCGCGCCACTCGCGCTTCACCCAGTGGCTGGGCACGTGGTAATGCAGCCAGTCGCGAGTCCGGCCGAGGATCTCCACGTGCTCGGGCTTGAGGCCCGTTTCCTCCTCGAGCTCGCGGTACATCGCTTGCTCGGGGGACTCCCCCGGCTTGATGCCGCCCTGGGGGAACTGCCAGGCGTGCTCCTTGATCCGCTTGCCCCAGAAGACCTGGTTCTTGTGGTTGACGAGCACGATGGCGACGTTCGGGCGGAATCCGTCCCGATCGATCATGGCAGTCACCATCCGATTCGTTGAGTTGCGGCCATTTTTCCACAGTTTGCGAGTGCCCGCCAGCACCGGGCAGGCCCGGGTCCGGTGTAGAATGCGCTCTCGCAAGCCGATGATTTGATTCCAAAAACAGTCCGTTCGACCCCGTCCCACCCCGGAGAGTTCATGCGCGCCAGCCAGTTCTTCCTCGCCACCCTCAAGGAAGCCCCCCAGGAGGCCGAGCTTCCCAGCCACAAGCTCATGCTGCGGGGGGGCCTCATCCGCAAGCTCGGCAGCGGGCTCTATTCCTGGCTGCCCATGGGCATGCGGGTGCTGCACAAGGTGGAGCGCATCGTGCGCGAGGAGATGGACCGCGCGGGCGCCCTGGAGGTGATCATGCCGCCCGTGCAGCCGGCCGAGCTGTGGCAGGAGACGGGGCGCTGGGATCTCTACGGGCCGATGATGCTGCGCATCAAGGACCGCGCCGAGCGCGAGTTCTGCTACGCGCCCACGGCCGAGGAGGTGATCACCGACATCGCGAGGAAGGAGCTGAGGAGCTACCGCCAGCTGCCGGTGAACTTCTACCAGATCCAGACCAAGTTCCGCGACGAGATCCGCCCGCGCTTCGGGGTTCTGCGCGCGCGCGAGTTCTCGATGAAGGACGCCTACTCCTTCGACGCCGACGAGGCGGGGATGCTCCGGTCGTACCAGAAGATGTTCGACGCCTACGTGCGCATCTTCACGCGCCTGGGCCTCAAGTTCCGTCCCGTGGCGGCCGACACCGGCGAGATCGGCGGCCTCGCCTCGCACGAGTTCCAGGTGCTGGCCGACTCCGGCGAGGACCAGATCGCGTACTCGGACGCCTCCGGCTACGCCGCCAACATCGAGCAGGCCGAGGCGATCGCGCCGGCCTCCCCGCGCGCCGCGCCCACCGAGCCCATGCGCAAGAACCCGACGCCGGGCACCTCCACCTGCGAGGGCGTGGCGAAGCTGTGGAACGAGCCGCTCTCGCGCACGGTGAAGGCGATCCTCCTCTACGCCAACCACCGCGTGCACATGCTGCTCATCCGCGGCGACCACACGCTCAACGAGGTGAAGACCGGCAAGGTGCACGGGCTCAAGGGCTGGCGATGGGCGAGCGACGAGGAGATCCTCGCCGCGGCCGACGGGCCCGCGGGCTACCTCGGCCCCGTGGGGCTGGACCGCTCGAAGATCACCGTCGTCGCCGACCGCACGGTGGCCGCGATGTCCGACTTCATCTGCGGCGCCAACGAGAAGGACTTCCACATCCGCGGCGTGAACTGGGGCCGCGACTGCCCCGAGCCCGACATCGTGGCCGACATCCGCAACGTGATCCCCGGCGACCCCTCCCCGGACGGCAAGGGCACGCTCGCGATCGTGCGAGGCATCGAGGTCGGGCACGTGTTCGCGCTCGGCCGGCGCTACTCCGAGGCGATGGGCGCCACCTTCACCGCCGAGGACGGCACCGCGAAGCCCTTCGAGATGGGCTGCTACGGCATCGGCGTCACCCGCATCGTGGGCGCGGCCATCGAGCAGAACCACGACGACAAGGGGATCATCTGGCCCGACCCCATGGCGCCGTTCACGGTGGCGGTGATCCCGATGGGCGCGAACAAGAGCGAGGCGGTGAAGGAAGCCGCGGAGAAGCTCTACGCCGAGCTCCTCGCGGCGGGCATCGAGGCCTTCATCGACGACCGGGGCGAGCGCCCCGGCGTGATGCTCGCCGACCAGGAACTCGTCGGCATCCCGCACCGCGTGGTGATCGGCGAGCGCGGCCTCAAGGAAGGCGTGGTCGAGTACCAGCACCGCCGCGACGCCGAGGCCACCAAGGTGCCGCTCGCGCAGGCCGCCGCCTTCGTGAAGGAGCGCCTCGCCCGATGACCGCGGCGCCGGCGCGCTGGCTCGGCCTCGCGCTGGCGGCGCTGGCGGGGCACCTCCCCGCCACCGCGCTCGCGGGCGCGCAGCAGTACGAGGAGTTGTCGGCCTCGGTGCGCGCGTCGCTGGCGAAATCCGTCACCGACCGCCAGTTCGCGCGCCTGCGGGACCCGGAATCGATCGCCTGGGTGCGCGCGCACCACGAGCGCGTGCAGGAGCGCGTTCGCGACGACCGGCTCGCCCACGAACTCCTCGAGATGATCCGCTACGAGGCGCTGCGCGCCGGGCTCGACCCGCGGCTGGTGCTCGCGGTGATCGACGTGGAGAGCGGCTTCCGCAAGTACGCCGTCTCGCCGGCCGGCGCGCGCGGCTACATGCAGGTGATGCCCTTCTGGGTGCGCGAGATCGGGATGCCGGGGCAGAACCTCTTCCACGCGCGCACCAACCTGCGCTACGGCTGCGTCATCCTGCGCCACTACCTCCAGGTCGAGGACGGCAACCTCTTCAACGCGCTCGGCCGCTACAACGGCAGCCTCGGCCGCCCCGAGTATCCCGAGCGCGTGCTGCGCGCGATGCGCAGCCGTTGGTCGGCGGGCGCCTAGCCCTTCGGCGCGCCGGCGGAGGCGATGGCATCCTCGAGCGACTTGCGGGTCACGGTGCCCGTGCGCTCCCAGGCGCGCTTGCCCGAGGGGTCGTAGATCACCGTCGTGGGCAGGCCCTTCACCTTCCCGAAGACCTTCTCGGTGTCGTCGTCCTCGAGCACGAGCGGGTAGGCGTGGCCGAACTTCTTCGCGAACTGCTTCGTCTTCGCCTCGTCCTCCACGTCGAGCGCGATGCCCAGCACCACCGCCCGCCCGGGCGCGTTGGCGGCGCTGAAGGCGGCGATCTCGGGGATCTCCTTGATGCACGGCGTGCACCATGTGGCCCAGAAGTTCACCACCACCCACTTGCCGCGATAGTCGGCCAGGCGATGGCGCTTGCCGTCGGTATCGGTCACGTCGAAGGCGGCCGCGGACTGCGCCAGGCCGGCCAGCAGGACGAGGATCGCCCCGCGACGGGCCATCTCGATAACAAATGCTTTCGTTTTCAAAAACATCGCGCTCGTCTATTCTGGGATTCGCACCCGCTCGGGAAGGCGGGGCTCCCGTTAAGCCATTGAAAATCAAAGATTAGCACAGCAGTGGCCCTCGACCTTCGCGTCCCCGCCGAACGCCTCGCGCCTCCCAAGGAGGTCGACCTTCGCCCGAAGCAGGCCAAGGCGTGGGTGGAATCGCTGCCGCTCGCGCAGAGCGCCGAGGCCGGGCGCAAGATCCTCGCGAACCTCGCCGCGATCAACCGCGCCAAGGTGGAGTTCGACGACCGGCTGCAGATCTGCGAGGCCTACCGACCCGTGGCGCTGGTCGTCTTCGACGAGCTGGACGCCGTCTACGGCAAGTCGCTCCTGCCGCTGCCGCCCAAGGCGCGCGAGGCCCTGGCGCTCGCGCGCGAGCTCGCAACCGAGTTCGGATACGCCTACAAGACGCTGCTCCTGGAGAAGACCGGCAAGCTCCTCGCGTTCGGCGCGAAGAAGCAGATGCCGTTCGTCGCCTACCGGGCCATGGAAAGCCTGATGCAGCTGCTGCGCGCGAGCTACCGCTCCTACACGCCGATCCCGTCGGGATCCTGGCGCGAGATCCACCATCTCTACCTGCACGCCGAGAAGGAGGGGTTCGTCGCCGAGCCCGCCGACCCGGAGACCAAGTCGACGATCGCCGACCTGTATTCCGAGGCGCTGCTCGTGTCGCTGACCGACCCCTACCGCCTCGTCCCGGGCGACCTCGACCGCATCCAGCAGGTGGTGCGCGGGCAGCGCGGCGCCTACACGCTGGGCCAGGCCCGGCCGCAGACGCGACCCGGCGCGCACTTCCTCGTGCCCTGCGACCAGGACAAGCCCCCGAAGCCGCTCCTGTCGGCCAACGACGATCCGGGCGGGCCCAACTGGCGGCTGCTCGACGCGAACCCGGTGGTCGAGCGCCTGCGCGCGCGCCGCCAGGCCGTCGAGACGGGCAACGTGTCCGCGACGACCAGCAAGGCCACGGGCCCGGAGATGCTCGCGCTCCTGGGCAAGCTCATCGTCCTGTGGGGCGACCCGCCCAAGCGCAGCTCGCGGCGCGACCCCATGGAGGCCACGGTGGCGATCTGCTCCGGCATGCGCGCCATCACCCACTTCGTGTCGATCGAGCCGAAGATCAGCCCGGACATGGAGAAGGAAGCCATCGAGAGCGCGGCCACCATCCCGCTCGTGTTCGTCCCCGACGACGAGGTCTCGAAGAGCATGGGCGCCGCCGAGTGGGACGTGGTGAACCAGAGCGCCGGCGGCCTCAAGGTCCGCCGCGCCGGCGCGAGCCTCGTCCAGGCCATCACGGTGGGCGAGGTGCTCGGCGTCAAGTTCATGGGCAACGCCCGCTGGACGGTGGGCGTGGTGCGCTGGCTCACCGTGCTCGACGAGGGCGGCATGGAGTTCGGCATCCAGTTCCTCGCTCCGGCGGCGCGCTGCGTCGCGGTGCAGCCCACGATCAGCGCGAACGCGCAGGTGCGCCCGGGGCTGCTGCTGTCGGAGAGCGGCGACTTCGAGTCGCCCGACACCCTGCTCGCCGGCACCGGCACCTACAGCGACCTGCGCGAGTTCGAGATCGAGGACGAGGGCTTCGTCACGCGCGTGCGCGCCACCAGCCTCATCGAGCGCACGGGGCGCTTCGACCTCTTCCACATCGCCGAATCCTGATCAGCCCCCGGGATTTCCGGCGGAGGTGACCGCGGCCCAGCCCGCGCCCTCGCGACGCACGGCGCCGCCGCGCTGCAACCTTTCGAGCAGGTCCTCGAGCCGGTCGTCCGGCAATCCCGTGGCCTCGCGAAGCGCGGCGAACGCGACGGCCGCGCCGCCGGCCGCGGCGAGCACGCGACCCACGACGAAGGCCGCATGGTCTTCCTCCACGCGCGCCTCCTCCAGTCCGGCGCGCACGCCGCGCCACCATCCCAGCGAGGCGGTGAACTCCGCCCCGAGCAGGACCACCAGCCACGAGAGGTAGATCCAGAGCAGGAAGATGGGGATCGAGGCGAACGCCCCGTAGACCAGCTGGTAGGTCGGCACCGCGCGGATGTAGGCGGCGAAGACCGACTTCATCGCCTCGAAGGCCACCGCGGCGAGGATGCCGCCCGCGAGCGCGTGCCGCGCCGGGACGTGCCGGTTCGGGATGATGCGGTAGACGAGGAAGAAGGCGGTGGCGCTCACCACGACCGGCACGACGCGCAGCACCAGCGCCTCGAACTCCGAGGGCATCGACAGGCGGTCGAGGGAGGCGGCCACGACCCACGAGGTGGCCCAAAGCGACAGCCCCAGGAGGACGGGCCCGAGGACGAGCAGCGCCGAGTACCCCATCGCCGAAAGCCACAGGGAGCGGTGCCGGTCCACGCGCCAGATCACGTTGAGCGAGCGGTCCACCGTGAAGAGCATCGCGATGGCCATCGCGAAGAGGGCGACCAGCGAGACGGTGGTGAGGCGCCCGGCGGCCTCCGCGAACTGCACCATGTACACGGTGATGATCCTGCCGGCGATCTCGGGGACGAGATTGAGCAGCAGGAAGATCTTGATCTGCACCATCGCGCCCTCGAAGAAGGGTGCCGACGAGAGCACCGCCACCACCACGGTGAAGAGCGGCACCATGGCGAGCAGCGTCGTGAAGGTGAGGGAGCCCGCGATCTGCGGACAGCGGTCCTCCTGCCAGCGTCGGAACACGAACGCGACGAAACCGGCGAGGTCGCGGAATGGGGCGCGGAGGGGCTTCAAGCGGCAGGTATCATAGCACCCGGAAAACAACGCTCCCGGCGACCCGCGATGGCCGACATCCTCGTCCTCTACTACAGCAGCAACGGAGCCGTCCGCGCCCTCGCGGACATCCTGGCGCGCGGCGTCGAGACCGTCGAGGGCATGCGCGCGCGCGTGCGCACCGTGCCGCGCGTCTCGCCCGTCACCGAGGTGGCCGCCCCCGCCGTGCCCCCGTCCGGCCCGCCCTACGTCGAGCGCCGCGACCTCGAGGAGTGCGCCGGGCTCGCGCTGGGCTCGCCCACGCGTTTCGGCAACATGGCCGCGCCCCTGAAGCACTTCCTCGACACTCTCGGCGGCGAGTGGTCGCGCGGGACGCTGGCGGGCAAGCCCGCGGCGGTCTTCACCTCCACCTCGACGATGCACGGCGGGCAGGAGTCGACGCTCCTCACGATGATGGTCCCGCTGCTGCACCACGGGATGGTGCTGGTCGGCATCCCCTACACCGAGCCGGATCTCACCGCCACGACGGGCGGCGGCACGCCCTACGGCGCCTCGCACGTCGCCGGCCCCCTGGGGGATCGGCCGGTGACGGAGGAGGAGAAGCGCCTCGCGCTCGCCCTCGGCCGGCGCCTGGCGACGGTGGCCCGCAAGCTCTCGGCGTGAACGCGCGCCTCGCCTGGCTCGCGGCCTGCGCGGCGTGGATCGGGCTCATCCTGCTGGGGCTCGCGTGGGAGCTCTACCTCGCGCCGCTTCGGCCCGGCGGCTCCTGGCTCGTGCTCAAGGTGGTCCCCCTGCTCCTGCCCCTGATGGGGCTGCTTCGCGGGCGGCGCTACACCTTCAAGTGGAGCTCGCTCCTCGTGTGGGCCTGCATGGTGGAGGGAGCGCTGAGGGCCGCCTCCGATCCGGGCCCTTCCGCGCGGCTCGCCATCCTGGAGCTCGCGCTGGGCGCAGCTTTCTTCCTGTCGGCGGTCGCCTACTTGCGCGCGACGCGCGGCGCCGGCCCTTCACCCTCACCCCGACCCTCTCCCAAGGGAGAGGGAGAGCTCTAGCCCACGGAGCGCGCCCGGTCGGCCATCGCGGCGAGGAAGACCTCGCGCAGGAAGGCGAGCAGGCACACGGTGAGGGCCGCGATCGCGAGCACGAACATCCCGGCCACGGGCTTGGACAGGTCCACCGCGACCAGGGCCCCGATGAAGGCCGTGCCGATGAGCAGGCACACGAGCAGGGCCGAGAGCACGGCGAAGGCCATGGCCCAGAAGACGAGCTTGATGCGCCTGGCGAGCGAGCCGAGCTCGCGCTCCATCGAGGCGAGCGTCTCGCCCTCGAAGGCCGGCAGGAGCTCCTCGAGCTTGCGCCGGCGGTCCACGGCGCGCCCCAGCCGCCCCATGAGGGCGTTGATGATGGCGCCGATGGCGGTGAGGAGGAAGACGGGGGCGACGGCGAGCTGGATGGCTCGCGTCATGTCGAAGACGTGCGAATCGAGGACGGGCATCGGGGCAATCTAGGCGCGCGGGCGCGCGGACGTCAAGGTCAGGCGCGCCCCTCGCCGCGCGCCTTCCAGGCCGCCACGGCGAGCGGGACGAGGCTCACCGCGATGATCCCGACGATGATGGCGGAGAGGTTCGCTCGCACCCACGGGAGGTTGCCGAAGAAGTAGCCGGCGTAGCCGAGGGAGCCGACCCAGAGGACGGCGCCGCCCACGTTGTACGCGGTGAACCGCGCCGATCCCATCTGCGCCACGCCCGCCACGAAGGGCACGTAGGTGCGGATGATGGGCAGGAACCGGGAGATCACCACCGCGGAGCCGCCGTAGCGCTCGTAGAAGGCGTGCGTGCGCTCGAGGTGCTCGCGCTTCACCCAGCGCGAGCGGCCTTCGTCGAAGAAACGCCGCCCCAGCCAGCGGCCGATCGCGTAGTTGGTGGTGTTGCCGAGGATGGCGGCGGCCGTGAGGGAAGCCACCAGCAGGTGCACGTCGAGGCCGCCCAGCGCCGCCAGCGCTCCCGCCACGAAGAGGAGCGAATCCCCCGGCAGGAAGGGCGTCACCACGAGCCCGGTCTCGGCGAAGATCACCGCGAAGAGGATCGCGTAGACCCACGCGCCGTAGTCGTGGACGAGGGCGCCGAGATGGACGTCGAGCCGCAGGACGATGTCCAGGAGCCCGGCCAGGATCTCCACGG
Organism: Betaproteobacteria bacterium; assembly: GCA_003105245.1. Taxonomy (GTDB): domain Bacteria; phylum Pseudomonadota; class Gammaproteobacteria; order Burkholderiales; family Usitatibacteraceae; genus FEB-7. The sequence goes on from PQAI01000041.1 coordinate 11,394, forward strand.
GGCGCCGCTCAGGGCATCGCCGGCTCGGCCGCCTTCTTCTCGGGCTTCACGAAGTCCTCGCGCGAGGCGCCGAGGTACTTGGCGAGCGGGGCGGCGACCAGCACCGAGGAGTAGATGCCGAAGCAGATGCCGATCGTGAGCGCGAGCGCGAAGTAGTACAGGCTCGCGCCGCCGAAGAAGAGGATGGAGAGCACCATCATCTGGGTCGAGCCGTGGGTGATGATGGTGCGCGAGATCGTTCCCGTGATCGAGGCGTCCATGATCTCGTCCACGCTCGCGCGACGCATCTTGCGGAAGTTCTCGCGCACCCGGTCGAAGACCACCACCGACTCGTTGACCGAGTAGCCCAGGATCGCGAGCACCGCGGCCAGCACCGGCAGCGAGAACTCCCACTGGAAGGCCGCGAACATGCCCAGGATGATCACCACGTCGTGCAGGTTGGCGAGGATCGTGGCCACGGCGAAGCGCCACTCGAAGCGGAAGGCGAGGTAGACCATGATCCCCAGGCACACCACGAGGAGCGCCATGGCGCCGTCGGTGGCGAGCTCCTTGCCCACCTGCCCGCCCACGAATTCCGTGCGCACGATCCGGGCGGAGGAGTCGACCGTCTTGAGCACCTCCATGGCCGCCGTGCTCTGCTTCTGCATCTCCTCGTTCTGGATCTTGGGGTCCGGGTTGGGCTTCAGGGGCAGGCGGATCAGCACGTCCTGCGAGGAGCCGAACTTGAGGACGTTGATGTCCTTGAATCCCGCCGCGCCGAGGGCGTCGCGGATGCGGTCGGGCTGCGCGGGTTTGTCGTGCGTCACCTCCATCACCGTGCCGCCGGTGAACTCGATGGAGAAGTGCAGGCCGCGCACGGCGAGGAAGCCGATCGCCATCAGGAACGTGACGAGCGAGATCACGTTGAACACCAGCGCGTGGCGCATGAACGGGATCGTTCGGCGGATCTTGAAGAATTCCATGGTGTCTTCCCGGTTTCGTCGGTCTCGGGCTGCCCTCAGGCCGCCTTCTCAGCCTTGTGCCATTCGGTGTTGCCGATGGAGACCCTGGTGACCTTGCGGCGCCCCCCGTAGACGAGGTTCACGATGCCGCGCGAGACCATCACCGCGCTGAAGATCGAGGTGAGGATGCCCAGGCAGTGCACCACCGCGAAGCCGCGCACCGGGCCGGAGCCGAAGGCGAGGAGCGCGAGGCCCGCGATGAGGGTCGTGATGTTGGAGTCGAAGATCGTGTCGAAGGCCCTCTCGTAGCCGGCCTGGATGGCCATCTGCGGGCTCATGCCGGCGCGCAGCTCCTCGCGGATCCTCTCGTTGATGAGCACGTTGGCGTCGATCGCCATGCCGAGCGCGAGCGCGATGGCGGCGATGCCGGGGAGCGTGAGCGTGGCCTGCAGCATCGACAGCAGGCCCACGAGGAAGAGCAGGTTCGCCCCGAGCGCCACCACCGAGATCACGCCGAAGAGCGCGTAGTAGACCGCGATGAACAGCCCGATGGCCGCGAAGCCGTAGACCACCGACCGGAAGCCCTTGGCGATGTTCTCGGCGCCGAGCGAGGGACCGACGGTGCGCTCCTCGATGATGTCCATCGGCGCGGCCAGCGCCCCCGCGCGCAGCAGCAGGGCGAGGTTTCGGGCCTCCTGCACGTCGCCGATGCCGGAGATCTGGAAGCGGTTGCCGAACTCCTCCTGGATCACGGGCCAGGTGAGCACGGTGGTCGAGTTCCTCTCCACGAGCATCATGCCCATGCGCTTCTTGAGGTTCTCGCGCGTGGTCTGGCGCATGATGCGCCCGCCGGTGTCGTCGAGCGCCATGGAGACCACGGGCCGGCCGTCGCGCTGGTCGAAGCCGGGCTGGGCGTCCTTGATGCGGTCGCCGGTGATGACGAGCGCCTTCTTCACGAGCACCGTGTTGCCCTCGGAATCGAGGAACTTGTCGGTGCCGAAGGGCGCGGGCTGGTCCTTGTAGGCGGCGAAGGCGTTCTGGCCGGGGCCGGCCGCGTGCTCCTCGGAGACCAGGCGCACCTCCAGGGTCGCGGTGCGGCCGAGGATCTCCTTGGCGCGGCCCGGGTCCTGCACGCCGGCGAGCTGCACCACGATGCGGTCCGCCCCCTGCTGCTGGATGATGGGCTCGGCCACGCCGAGCTCGTTCACGCGGTTGCGCAGCGTCTGGATGTTCTGCTGGAGCGCGAGCTCCTGCTCCTTCTTCACCACCTCGGGCTTGACCGTGGCGGTGATGGTGGCCTCCCCCGCGCCCTCCTGCTCGCGCAGGACGAGGTCGGGCATCTCCTTCTCGACGAGCTTCTGCGCCGCGGCGCGCTGGTCGGCCTCGCGGAAGCGCATCACGATGCGGTCGCCCTCGCGCGCGAGCCCCGAGTAGTAGACCTTCTTGTCGCGCAGGAGGCTGCGGATGTCGCCCAGGTAGCGCTCCACCGACTTGTTGGCCGCGGCCTTCATGTCGACCTGGAGCAGGAAGTGCACGCCCCCGCGCAGGTCCAGGCCCAGGTACATGGGCTTGGCGCCCAGCACCTGCAGCCAGCGCGGCGTGGCCGACTGGAGGTTCAGCGCCACCACGTAGCCCGCCGGCACCTTCGACTGGATGACGTCGCGCGCCTTGATCTGGGTGTCGGTGTCGGCGAAGCGGAAGGTCGCCTGGCCCTCGCCCGCGTCCACGCCCGCCAGCGCGATGCCCGCGGCCTTGATGGAGGCCTCGAGTTCGGCCTGCATCGCCGGCTCCACCTTCACCGTCGCGCGCGCGCCGGAGACCTGCACCACCGGCACCTCGCCGAAGAGGTTGGGCGCCGCGTAGACGATGCTCACCAGCAGCGCGACGGCGATGATGGCGTACTTCCAGATCGGGTACTTGTTCATGCGGGAAGGGCCCCTCGCGGGCCTACTTGATGGTGCCCTTGGGAAGGAGCTGGTTGACCGCCTGCTTCTGGACCTGGATCACGACCTTGTCGGCGATCTCCAGGCTCACGTAGTTGTCGTCGACCTTCTCGACGCGGCCGACGATGCCCACGGCGACGACCTCGTCGCCCTTCTGCAGCTTCTCGGTCATCTCCTTGTGCTCCTTCGCCTTCTTCATCTGCGGCCGGATCATGAGGAAGTACAGGATCACGAACATCAGGATGATGGGCAGCAGGCCCATCAGGGTGTCGCCCTGCGAGGCCTGTCCGGCGGCTTGGGCGTAGGCGGTTCCGATCATTGGGGGGTCTCCGGGCGGAAAATCTTGGTGCGGCAAGGGCTTAGCCTGCCGGCAAACACGCGATTCTAGCACGCGGGAGGCCGGGCATTCGACCCGACATGGGGGCGCCGCCCCGGGGGATCAAGCCTCGGCGGCCTCGGGCGGCCGGTTCGCCCGGTCGCGGCGGAAGCGCTCCCGGAAGGCGGGGAAGGAGCCCGCCGCGATGGCCTCGCGCATCTCGCGCATGAGGGCCTGGTAGTAGAAGAGGTTGTGGATCGTGTTCAGGCGCGCGCCCAGGATCTCGTTGGCGCGGTGCAGGTGGTGCAGGTAGGCGCGCGAGAAGTGGCGGCAGGCGTGGCAGCCGCAGGTCTCGTCCAGGGGCCCGGTGTCGGCGCGGTGGCGGGCGTTCTTGATCTTCACGTCGCCGAAGCGGGTGAAGAGCCAGCCGTTCCTCGCGTTGCGGGTCGGCATCACGCAATCAAAGAGGTCCACACCGGCGGCCACCGCGTCCACCAGGTCCTCCGGCGTGCCCACGCCCATGAGGTAGCGCGGCCGGTCCGCGGGCAGCCGCGGCGCCGTGTGGGCGAGGATCCTCGCCATGTCCTCCTTGGGCTCGCCCACCGAGAGCCCGCCGATGGCGTAGCCGTCGAAGCCGATCTCCCGCAGGCCACCGAGCGACTCGTCGCGCAGGTCCTCGTGCATGCCGCCCTGCACGATGCCGAAGAGCGCGTTGGCGTTGCCCTCGTGCGCCWGCTTCGAGCGCGCCGCCCAGCGAAGCGACAGGCGCATGGAGGCCGCCGCCTCGTCGCGCGTGGCCGGGTAGGCCGTGCACTCGTCGAAGATCATCACGATGTCGGAATCCAGCACGCGCTGGATGCGCATCGAGTCCTCGGGCGTGAGGAAGAGCCGGTCCCCGTTCACCGGCGACTGGAACGCGACGCCCTCCTCGCTCACCTTGCGAAGGGGTCCCAGGCTGTAGACCTGGAATCCTCCCGAATCGGTCAGGATGGGCCTGTCCCAGCCCATGAATCGGTGCAGCCCGCCGTGCGCGGCGATCACCTCCAGCCCGGGGCGCAGCCACAGGTGGAAGGTGTTKCCSAGCACGATGTGGGCGCCGACCTCCACGAGCTCGTCCGGCGACATGGCCTTCACGGTGCCGTAGGTGCCCACGGGCATGAAGGCGGGCGTCTCGACCTGGCCGTGGGCGAGCGTGAGGGTGCCCCGGCGCGCGGCGCCGTCGGTGGCCAGCAGGTCGAACTTCACGAGCGCCAGTGCGGCGGGAAGGTCTTGTCGAAGTACGGAGCCGACTCGATCCGCGCGGCCCATTTCGCGATGGGCGCCGGCAGGATCCCCTCGAGCTTCGACTGCGGCTTCTTCTGGCCGATGCGCTTCACGTACGCGATGTCCGGGTAGAGCACGAAGTCCGCGGCGCAGGGCTGGCTGCCGGCGAGGAAGTCCCCGCGCAGCTCGCGGCCGAAGTACTCCATCTCCTCCACGAGCTTCCTGCGGCCCGCCTCCAGCCGCGCCTCGTCCGGGGCCACGCCTTCGGGCTTCTTGTAGAGCTCGTCGTAGATCGGGGTGAGCCCCTTGCCGTCCAGGTGCTCCTCGTCCTCGCGGATGAGGCGCCAGGCGCGCGCCCTCTCCTGCGCCGTGCCGGGGAAGAGGCGGTGCCCGCCCGCGATCTCGTCCAGGTATTCCAGGATCGCGAGCGACTCCCACAGCGCGAAGCCGTCGTGCACGATCGTGGGCACCTGGTGGCGCGGGTTGATCGCGACGAACTCGGGCTTCGTGAGGTCCTTGTCGGCGAAGGACAGGACCTTGAGCTCGTAGGGCAGGCCGAGGTGCTCGAGGGCGAGCCAGACGCGCCAGGAATAGGGCGAGCCGTGGCCGTGGTAGAAGGTCAGTGCCATGGGGTTTCCTTGTCGTTCGTGTGCTCGTGAGAGTCTACCGAAAACGAAAGGGCCGCCCGAGGGCGGCCCTTCCGGTCGGCGGGAGCCGGTCAGAGCAGCGGCACGATGAGCAGCGCCACGATGTTGATGATCTTGATGAGCGGGTTCACGGCGGGGCCGGCGGTGTCCTTGTAGGGGTCGCCCACCGTGTCGCCCGTCACCGCGGCCTTGTGGGCGTCCGAGCCCTTGCCGCCGTGGTGGCCGTCCTCGATGTACTTCTTGGCGTTGTCCCACGCGCCGCCGCCGGTGCACATCGAGATCGCGACGAAGAGGCCCGTCACGATCGTGCCCATGAGCATGCCGCCCAGCGCCTGCACGCCCGCGTCCTTGCCCATGAGGAAGCCGACGATGAGCGCCACCGCCACCGGCGAGAGCACCGGCAGCAGCGACGGGATCATCATCTCCTTGATGGCGCCGCGCGTGAGCATGTCCACGGCCTTGGAGTAGTCGGGCTTGGCCTTGCCTTCCATGATTCCCTTGATCTCGCGGAACTGGCGGCGCACCTCCTCCACCACGGAGCCCGCGCAGCGGCCCACCGCCTCCATCGCCATGGCGCCGAAGAGGTAGGGGATGAGGCCGCCGGCGAAGAGGCCGATGATGACCGCGGGGTTGGAGAGGTCGAACGTGATGTGCCGGCCCATCTCCTCGAGCTTGTGCGTGTAGTCGGCGAACAGCACGAGCGCGGCGAGGCCGGCCGAGCCGATCGCGTAGCCCTTGGTGACGGCCTTGGTCGTGTTGCCGACGGCGTCCAGAGGGTCGGTCACGTTGCGCACTTCCTTGGGCAGCTCGCTCATCTCGGCGATGCCGCCCGCGTTGTCCGTGATCGGGCCGTAGGCGTCGAGGGCCACGATGATGCCGGCCATGGAGAGCATGGACGTGGCGGCGATCGCGATGCCGTAGAGGCCGGCGAAATAGTAGGCCGCCCAGATCGCGAGGCACACGGAGAGGACCGGCCAGGCCGTCGAGCGCATCGACACGCCGATGCCCGCGATGATGTTGGTGGCGTGGCCCTTGGTCGAGGCCTCGGCGACGTGCTTCACGGGCCCGTACTCGGTCCCCGTGTAGTACTCGGTGATGTAGACCATGAGCGCGGTGAGCACGAGCCCCACGACGCAGGCGCCGAAGAGGCCGTTGACCGTCACGTTCGGGTAGACGCTCGCCACGTCCTTCATCATCCACCCCGTGACGAACCAGAAGGCCGCGAGCGAGATGACGCCCGCCACGCCCAGGCCCAGGTAGAGCGCGTTCATGATCTTGCCGCCCTGGGAGGTCTTCACGAAGTAGGTGCCGATGATCGAGGCGACGATGGAGACCGCGCCCAGCACGAGCGGGTAGGTGATCGCGTTGCCGACGACGGCGGGGCTGGGCATGAGGAGCGCGCCCAGCACCATCGTGGCGATGATCGTCACCGCGTAGGTCTCGAAGAGGTCCGCGGCCATGCCGGCGCAGTCGCCCACGTTGTCGCCCACGTTGTCGGCGATCACCGCGGGGTTGCGCGGGTCGTCCTCGGGGATGCCGGCCTCGACCTTGCCCACGAGGTCCGCGCCCACGTCGGCGCCCTTGGTGAAGATGCCGCCGCCCAGACGCGCGAAGATGGAAATGAGCGAGGAGCCGAACGCGAGCCCGATGAGGGGCTTGGCGACGTCGCTCATCTTCGCGCCGTGCTCGGCGGAGCCCTGCAGCAGCAGGAAGAAGGCGGTCACCGAGAGCAGGCCCAGGCCCACCACCAGCATGCCGGTGATGGCGCCGCCCTTGAAGGCGATGTCGAGCGCCGGGGCGATGCCGCCGCGCGCGGCCTCGGCCGTGCGCACGTTGGCGCGCACCGACACGTTCATGCCGATGTAGCCCGCGGCGCCCGAGGCGATGGCCCCGATCGCGAAGCCCAGGGCGGTCAGCCAGCCCAGGACCAGCCAGATCACCACGAAGAGCACCACGCCCACCATGCCGATGGTCGTGTACTGGCGGTTGAGGTAGGCCTTCGCGCCGGCCTGCACGGCGGCGGCGATCTCGCGCATGCGGTCGTTGCCGTCCGGCTTCGACAGGATCCACCGGGCCGTCACGGCGCCGTAGAGCAGCGCGAGCGCGGCGCAGGCGAGCGCCAGGATGATTGCTGAGTTCAACATCTCACTTCTCCCTTTGACTTCGGTTGGGTACGGCGGAAAAACGGCGGGAAGCCCCGCTCACGGGGCGCGGGCGGTCTTCGTCTTCTTGCGCACGGCGGCGTTCTTGAGCCGCACGTACCTCGGCAGGCCCTTCTCGAACGGCGGGAAAGCCTCGCCCGCGACGAGCGGCTCCAGGTAGCGCCGGCACTTCGCGGTGATGTGGAAGCCGTCGGGCGTGATGAAGTCGCGCGGCATCTTCTTCTCGACGTTGGCGACGTCCTCGAGCTTCGCCACCCCGATCTTCCAGCGGTACGGGCGGCTCGAGACGCGCACGATCGTGGGCATCACGCCGGAGCGGCCCGCGACGGCGAGCTCCACCGCGGCCTTGCCCACGGCGTAGGACTGCTCCAGGTCGGTCTTCGAGGCGATGTGGCGCGCCGCGCGCTGCAGGTAGTCCGCCACCGCCCAGTGGTACTTGTAGCCGAGCTTCTGCCTGACCAGGTCCGCGACGAGCGGCGCCACGCCGCCCAGCTGCGCGTGCCCGAAGGCGTCCTTGAGGCCGGACTCGGAGAGGAACTTGCCCGCCTTGTCCTGCAGGCCCTCGGAGACGCCGATGCAGCAGTGGCCGAAGCGCTTGACGCATTCGTCGACCTTCGCGAGGAAGGCGGCCTCGTCGAAGGGGATCTCGGGGAAGAGCAGCACGTGCGGCGCCTCGCCGGCCTTCGCCTGCGCGAGCCCCACGGCGGCCGTGATCCAGCCCGCGTGCCGGCCCATCACCTCGAGCACGAAGACCTTCGTGGAGGTCGCGGCCATCGACTCCACGTCGAAGCCCGCCTCGCGCATGCTGGTGGCCACGTACTTGGCCACGGACCCGAAGCCCGGGCAGTTGTCGGTGACCGGCAGGTCGTTGTCGATCGTCTTGGGCACGTGCACCGCGACCAGCGGATAGCCCATCTCGGTGGCGATGCGCGAGACCTTGAGGCAGGTGTCGGCGGAGTCGTTGCCGCCGTTGTAGAAGAAGTAGCCGATGTCGTGCGCCTTGAACACCTCCACCAGGCGCTCGTACTCGTGGCCGCCCTTCTCCACGCCCTTGAGCTTGTAGCGGCAGGAGCCGAAGGCGCCGCCCGGCGTGTGCATGAGCGCGCGGATGTTGGCCGCGCTCTCGCGGCTGGTGTCGATGAGGTCCTCGTTGAGCGCGCCGATGATGCCGTTGCGGCCCGCGTAGACCTTGCCGATCTTCGACTTGTGCTTGCGGGCCGTCTCGATGACCCCCGCGGCGCTCGCGTTGATCACCGCGGTGACTCCGCCGGACTGGGCGTAGAAGGCGTTCCTGGGCATTTTCGGCATGGCGCGTCCGTTCAAGCCGTCAACCGAGGGCCGCGAAGATGCGGTCGCGCACCTGCTCGACCGTCCCGTCGCCGGGGATGCGGTGGCACTTCGGCGCGTGCCGGTCGCCGGAGGCGGACCAGCGCGCGTAGAACTCGACGAGCGGCATCGTCTGCTGGTGGTAGATCTCCAGGCGGTGGCGCACGGTCTCCTCCGTGTCGTCGTCGCGCTGGATGAGGTCCTCGCCGGTGACGTCATCCTTGCCCGCCACCTTGGGCGGGTTGTACTTCACGTGGTAGGTGCGCCCCGAGGGCAGGTGCACGCGCCGGCCCGACATGCGGTCGATGATGGCGGCGTCCTCCACGGCGATCTCGACCACGTGGTCGACGTCGATGCCGGAGGCCTTGAGGGCCTCGGCCTGCGGGATCGTGCGCGGGAAGCCGTCGAACAGGAAGCCGCGGGCGCAGTCGGGCTGGGTGATGCGCTTCTTCACGAGGGCCACGATGATGTCGTCGGATACGAGCTCTCCGCGGTCCATGACGGCCTTGGCGGCGAGCCCTTCCGGGGTGCCGGCCTTCACGGCGGTGCGGAGCATGTCGCCCGTGGAAATCTGCGGGATGGCGAACTTCTGCGTGATGAAGCCGGCCTGGGTGCCCTTGCCGGCGCCCGGACCACCCAACAAGATCAGGCGCATGGGCCTGCCTCCCTCAAGGGGTTTCTTTTGGAAAAGCGATCAATTATCGCCGCCCCGGGGGAAGCGGGTCAAACCCGGGGAAACCCGACCGGGGGGGGTATCAGGCCGGCGAGCGACCGAGCACTTTCCGCACCCTCGCGAGGTCCTCGGGGGTATCGACCCCGGCCTCCACGGGCTCGCTCCAGAACGCCACCGCGATGCGGTGCCCGTGGCCCAGGGCGCGCAGCTGCTCCAGCGCCTCGAAGCGCTCGGCCGGCGTCTGCGAAAGCCCGACGAACTTGCGCAGGTATCCCACCCGGTAGGCATAGATGCCGACGTGGCGCAGCGCCGGGAAGTCCGGCGGCAGCCGGCCCTTGCTTTCGGCGAACGCGTCGCGGGCGTACGGGATGGGCGCGCGCGAGAAGTAGGTCGCGAAGCCGTCGGTGTCGTGCACGACCTTCACCACGTTCGGGTCGAAGAACGCCTTGGCGCTCGTGATGGGATGCACGGCCGTGGCGATGGAGGCCTTGGGGCGCAGCGCCAGCTCGCGCGCCACGGCGCGGATGAGCAGCGGGTCGATGAGCGGCTCGTCGCCCTGGACGTTCACCACGATCTCGTCGTCGTCGAGCCGCAGCAGGTCCACGGCCTCGGCCAGGCGGTCGGTGCCGGTCGGGTGCGCGGGCGAGGTGGTGCACACGCGCCAGCCCAGCGCCGCCATGGCGTCGGCGATGTCGGCATGGTCGGTGGCCACCACCACCTCCTCCGCCCCGCTCTCGGCGGCCCGCTCGGCCACCCAGGCGACCATGGGCTTGCCCGCGATGTCGGCGAGCATCTTGCCGGGCAGCCGCGTGGAGCGCAGGCGCGCCGGGATGATGACCTTGAAGGCCAGCGTCTTCATGGAAAAGGCCCTCAGGCCTCCTCGTCGGGGCCGAGCTTGCGGGCCTCCTCCTCCAGCATGACGGGGATGTCGTCGCGCACGGGGAAGGCGAGACGGTCGGCGCGGCAGACGAGCTCGCGGGGCTCGCGGCGGTGCACGAGGGGGCCCTTGCAGAGGGGGCAGACGAGGATCTCGAGGAGCTTGGGGTCCATCAGGGGCTCTTCCGGGCGGCGAGGCGTTCGAGGAGGAAGGCGTCGAATTCCGGCGGCAGGGCCGCCTCGACGCGCAGGAACCACATCCGCGCATCGGCGAATGCCGCGCATTTTACGGCATCCTTCTCCGTCATGACGACGAGGTCGGCGCCGGGCAGGCGCAGCTCGCCGGGCTGGAAGTGGTGGTGGTCGGGAAAGGGGTGGCGCTCCGGGGAGACGCCCAGGCGCACGAGGTGGGCGAAGAAGCGCGCGGGGTTGCCGATGCCCGCCACCGCGGCGATCCGCCGGCCGCGCGCGGCCAGCGCGAACTCGCCGGGCGCGAGCTCCTCGCCGGAGAAGGACACGAAGCGCTCGCCGGCGAGCGTCATCGCGAACTGGCGCGGCGCGGGAACGCGGTCGGAATTCCCGCCGTTCACGACGGCGCAGTCGACCTCGCGAAGCCGCGAGACCGGCTCGCGGAGCGGGCCGGAAGGCAGCGGCAGCCCGTTGCCGAAGCCGCGCTCGCCGTCGACGACCGCGATCTCCACGTCGCGCGCGAGCGCGTAGTGCTGCAGGCCGTCGTCGCTCACCAGCACGTCGACCTCGGGGTGCGCGGCAAGGAGCGCCCGCGCGGCCGCGGGGCGGTCCGGCGACAGGTAGACGGGAACGCCCGTGCGCCGGGCGATGAGCACGGGCTCGTCGCCGAAGTACTCCGGCGTGGCCACGCCGGGGAGCACGCGCACCACGCCGCGCGGATCGGCGTCCGTGGGCGGCACGCGCCCGTAGCCGCGCGAGACGACGCCGGGRTTGCGCCCGGCCGCGCGCAGCGTCTCGACCACCGCGATCACGAGRGGGGTCTTGCCSGTGCCGCCGGCGGTGATGTTGCCCACCACGACCACGGGCACGGGCGCCTTCCACGCCGGCAGGATCCCGGCCCGGTAGAGCGCGCGCCGGATCCCGGAGAGGGCGCGGAAGGCGAGCGCGAGGGGAAGGAACACGAGCGCCCCGCCGCCGAGGCGCTGCCATTCCCGTTCCAGCCAGGCGCGCATGGGCCCCGCGCCGCCCCTACTTGCGCGACTGCGTGGTGAAGGAGATGTGGTTGTAGCCCGCGATGCGCGCCGCCTCCATCACGTTCACCACGGACTGGTGCGTGGCCGCGGCGTCGGCGCTGATGGCCACGACGGGCTCCTTCGCGCCCTTGGCCGCCTCCTGCAGGCGCGTCGCGAGCCCGGAGGGGTTGTCGTAGGCGACCGTGGCGCCGTTGATGGCGTAGCGCCCGTTCGCGTCGACGGCCACGGCGAGCACCTGCGGGCGGTCGGGCGACTTCTCCGCGGCCGACTCCGGCAGGTTGATCTGCAGCTCGGCGAAGCGGCTGTAGGTGGTGGTGAGGAACAGGAAGATCAGGACGACGATGAGGATGTCGATGAGCGGGATCAGGTTGATCTCCGGCTCCTCGCGCGCCCTTCCACGCCGGAAGTTCATGCGCGCCGTTCGCCCCGCAGGATCTCCACCAGCTTGATGGCCTGGCTCTCCATCTCGACCACGAGCACGTCCACGCGGTTGCGGAAGTGGCGGTAGAAGATGACGGCGGGAATGGCCACGCCGATGCCGAAGAGCGTGTTGTAGAGCGCCACCGAGATGCCGTGCGCGAGCTGCGCCGGGTTGCCGCCCGAGGGGGTCTGGGAGCCGAAGATCTCGATCATCCCCACGATGGTGCCGAAGAGCCCCAGCAGCGTGGAGACGGTGGCGATGGTCCCCAGCGTGTTGAGGAAGCGCTCGAGCTCGAGCATCACCGCCCGGCCGGCGTCCTCGACGGAGTCCTTGATCACCTCGCGAGGGCTCTTCTCGTTGGCGAGCGCCGCGGCGAAGATGCGCCCGATGAGCGGCCCCTGCTGCAGGCGGTTGAGGAGGTCCTGCGTCACGCCCTTCGACTGGTACTCGCGGACGGTGGCCGGGAGGAGGTCCCGGGGCGCGACCACGGAGGTTCGCAACGACCAGAAGCGTTCCCCGATGATGGCCAGCGCGACGACGGAAGTGAGGAGGATGAACCAGATCGGCCAGCCGGCCGCTTCGATGATCGACAGCACGCGTGCATGTCCCCGGTGAAATTCGCAGCGCATTTTCGCCTGCCCACCCGCGTTCCACAAGCCCTTGTGCCGCGAAGCGACGGTTGCCACAAGCCCGGCGAGAATTCACTTGAAGTGCGAAAACGCGCGCCCCGCCGGACTCCAGCATTGGCGCGGCTTCGCGGCCGAAATGCCCCGGAAAGCGGCGTCGATTCTCGCGTGACGGGCGCCTCGCGATGGGCGAGCGCCACAGTGTCGCGAATCATCCACAGAGGCTGTGGATAACCCTGTGGGTCGTTGCCGGGGGGCTTCTCCAAGTGCCGTTCCGATAAGGCTTTTTTTTCCTCCGCTCATTTTTTGAGCGCCCGCGGTTCCCATCGATTAATCAAACACTTACAGTTTTTTTTCCCTGTCAAGAGGGCGCTGCGGGCGCAAGCCGCGTTTCCGCCGTGCGTCACTCCCGTGACGGTGGATAGAGGGCCCGTCGCGGCGCCCCGGGAAAGCGTCTAGGATGCCCCCCCATGGCCTCCCTGCCGGGCTCCGCCCCCCTCACCGTCACGGAAATCAACCGCCGCTCCCGGCAGCTTCTCGAGGGCCAGTTCGGCCTGGTCTGGGTGGTGGGCGAGATCTCGCGCGCCACCCTCGCCTCCTCCGGGCACTGGTACTTCGTCCTCAAGGACGAGGGGGCGGCCATCGACTGCGCCATGTTCAAGGGGCGGGCGCAATACCTCGACTTCCGCCCCGAGAACGGGCTGAAGGTCGAGGTGCGGGCGCGGGTCACCCTCTACGAGCCGCGCGGGGCCTACCAGCTCGCCGTGGAGCAGATGCGCCACGCGGGCCTGGGCGCGCTCTTCGAGGCCTTCGAGAAGCTCAAGGCGCGGCTCGCCGCCGAGGGGCTGTTCGAGGCCGCGCGCAAGAAGCCGCTGCCGGCCTTCGCGCGCGCCATCGGGGTGGTGACCTCGCCCGCGGCCGCCGCGCTTCGCGACATCCTCACCACGCTCGCGCGCCGCGCGCCCATGGTTCCGGTGATCCTCTATCCCACGCCCGTGCAGGGCGACGGGGCGGGAGCGCAGGTCGCGCGCGCCATCGAGACGGCCAACGCCCGGCGCGAGTGCGACGTGCTGATCGTGGCCCGGGGCGGCGGAAGCCTCGAGGACCTCTGGGCCTTCAACGAGGAGGTGGTGGCGCGCGCCATCGCCGCCTCCGCCATCCCCGTGGTGAGCGGCGTCGGCCACGAG
>PQAI01000042.1 GCA_003105245.1 Betaproteobacteria bacterium
GCGCTGAAACACCCCGTCAGGGGCCATCGTCCGCAGCAGGGGAGATCGCCCGATATCGGCGTCACGTCCGTTGCAGCCGTTGGTGACCGAAGAGGAGTCCTGCGCAAGAGGACGCGCCTGATTCATGCCGGCAAGGCGGTGAGCGGAGAAGCGGTGGGTGGGGTGTGGGCTATGTCGATTCGTTTTTTCGGCCAGATTAAATTGCCCCCAGCCCCGACTCCGGAGAAACCTCGACATAGGTCAGGGCCCGTGACGCCCGACGCAATTTGACCTGGCCGAAAAAACGAATCGACATAGCCCACACCCCACCCTGCCCTTTCCTCGCGACGGGGATCGAAATCAGTCGTTCTGCTGCCGAGGATTCTTCTCCGCTATACGGCGATCGAACACCGGGACAGGGTCGACTCCAGGCGATCTTCCCTGCTGCGGGCGTTGGCCCCTGGCGGGGAGTTCAGTTCTTCTGGAGGGGGCAGTTGCGGACGCGGACGCAGGCGTCCTCGTGGCGGTGGGCGATGGAGACGGCGATGTTCTGCGCGCGCGGGGCGTCGATGACCGACATCAGCTCGGCGAGCTCGCCTTCCTCGCGCGCGAGGTGGGCGCGGCCCAGCGTGAGGTAGTCCGCCGCCGTGCCGCCGGGGAAGGAGACGGCCACGCCGCCGCCGATGGCGAGGAGGGCGATGCGCAGGGCGTGCCAGAGTTCGGCCATCTCGCGGTGCTCGACGAGGAGGGAGGACACCAGCTCGAAGGCCTGGGCGCGGCGCGCGGGCGTCTCGCAGACGGCGAGCAGGGCCGGGAAGATGTCGGTTTCCTCGTCGGCGATGTGCACCGCCATCGCCTCGTCGATCTCGGCCACGAGCGTGCGCGCGCGGTCGGCGAGGCTCGCCGCCGGCGCGCCGGGCGAGGCCGCGGCGGCCTCCGCCACCAGCGCGTCGAGGCGGTCGAACATGCCTCCGATGCAGCGGTGGCACAGGCGCATCGCCACGCGCGGGTTGTCCGCGCCGGGCGCTTCGGAACTGGGTTCTGCCATCGGCCCTCCGGGTGCGAGGAACCGAGACTACTCGCGGCTCCCGGGGACGGGCTTAAAGAAGATCAAGAAATCGCGACCGCGCCGCTCGCTGCCGCGCCGCCTCAGGAGAGGTGGTAGCCGCCGTCCACGCGCAGGGTCTGCCCGGTCACGAAGGCGGAGAGCGGCGAGGCGAAGAAGCGCACGGCGTGGGCGAACTCCTCGGGCTCGCCGAACCGGCCGGCCGGGATCGAGGCGAGGATCTGGCGCTCCTGCGCGTCGGTGAGGAAGCCGCCGGAAGTCGACGAGCGCACGAAGGCCGGCGCGACGGCGTTCACGGTGACCCCGCGGGACGCGCCCTCGCGGGCGAGCTCGGCGGTGAAGGAGGCGATGGCGCCGTCGGCGGCGGAGTCGGCCGGGCCGCCCGGCGAGGTGGCCGAGGCTCGTCCCGCCACGTTCACGATCCGGCCCCAGCCGCGGGAGAGCATCGCGGGGAGCACCTCCCGGGACCACAGGTAGGTGCCCGAGACGCGGGCCGCCAGGATCCGCCGCCAGGTCGACTCGTCGGTGGCGGCGAGCGCCCCCTCCGAAGAGGCGCCGGCCGCGTTCACGAGGATGTCCACGGGACCCAGTTCGGAGGCGACACGCTCGTGGGCGGCGCGCACCGCGGCGGCGTCGGTGACGTCCGCGGCGACCACGATGCGCTCGCCCCGAAGAAACCGGGACAGGGTGTCGAGGCGAAGCGCGTCGAGGTCCACGAGCGCCACGCGCGCGCCATCCTCGAGCAGGGCCCGCACCGCGGCCAGCCCCAGCGTTCCCGCCCCGCCCGTCACCACCGCCACCTTGCCCTGCGGGCCCATCGCCTTCCTCCGGTCTTCAGCGCGGCACGGGCCGCCAGGGGGCGAGCAGCTCCGCCAGGCCGTCCCAGCAGATCTGCACGCCGATGCACAGCAGGATGAACGCCGACAGCCGCAGGAAGACGGCCGTGCCGCCGGGCCCGAGCACCCTCACCATGCGCGAAGCGTAGCGGTAGGAGAGCCAGATGGCCACGGCCGCGAGCCACATCCCCGCCGCGAGCCCCAGCGAGGACCACAGGCGCCCGGCGCCGGGAGACGGCAGGCTCGCGCCCAGCGTGATGGCGATCGAGATCGAGCCCGGCCCCACCGTGATGGGGAAGGAGAGGGGATAGAAGGCGCGCCCGGCCACCTCCTCCGGCGTGGACTGGCGCGTGGCGCCGGGGGAGTCGCCGCCGGCCTCGCCCTCGGCCGCGAGCAGGCGCCAGGCGGTGGCCGCCACGAGGAGCCCGCCGCCCACGCGCACGACGGCGAGCGAGATGTCGAAGAAGGCGAGCACGTAGGTGCCCACGTAGGCGGCCGCCACCAGCAGCACGAGGCAGTTGAGCCCGACGCGCCGCGCCATGGCGCGCCGCGCGGGCTCGTCCATGGCGCGCGTGAGGGTGAGGAAGATGGGCGCGTTGCCCGGCGGGTTGGTGATCGGCAGCAGCGCCGCCAGCGCGACGAGCGCGGTGCGGACGAACGCCGTGATCTCCGCTTCCATCCCCGCGCCTCAGTTCGTGCAGTCGAGGTAGAGGTCGCGGTGCTCGAAGGCGGAGGCGGTCTTGGCGATCGTGCCGCAGACGTAGGTGACCTCGAGCTGCTTGCGGTCGCCGCGCGCCGGATCGCCGCACATCTCGTTCGAGACCGCCACGGTCGCCGATCGCCGGCCGTTCACCCGCCTGGCCAGCCAGCGCGTCGCGTCGCAGCTCTTCGAGGAAGTGCCGTAGTACGCGGTGGAGACGGTGATGGGGCCGCTGGGCCGCGGCGGCGGGGGCGGCGCGGGCGCCGCGGCGGGCGGGGCCGCGCGGCGGGCCTCCTCGATCCCCTTGCGGTAGCCGCTCGCGAAGCCGTCGTCGTAGCCCCTGCGGTAGCCCTCGCGGTAGTCGGCGCGCTCCTCCTTCGGTTCTTCGCCGTTGGCGGCCGCGGCCGGGGCGGCGGCGAAGCCCAGGGCGAGGGCGAGGGTCAGGAGGGGGACGTGGCGCATGGCGATTTCTCCAGGACGGGCGAGGGCTTGCCGGTCGCCTTGCGGCTGCGGCAGGCGGCGAGGAAGGATTCGAGCAGGGGGCGGCCGCCGAGCAGCTCCGCGTCGGCGGGGTTCATGAACTCGGGGTGCCACTGCACGCCGGCCACGTAGCTGGGGCCGTCCCAGCGGATGGCCTCGACGACGCCGTCGGGGTCGCTCACGGCCTCGATCGAGAGCCCGCGGCCCAGCGACTTCACGGCCTGGTGGTGGATCGTGTTGATGCGCGAGACGGACACGCCGGGGTAGAGCCGCGAGAGCCAGCCGCCGGCCAGCACGCGCACGGCGTGGAAGTTGTCCTCGTAGCGGCGGTCGCAGCGGTGCGCGAGCGCCCCGCCCACCTGCGTGCCGATGTCCTGGTAGAGCGTGCCGCCGAAGGCGACGTTGATGAGCTGGCAACCCCGGCAGATGCCCAGGACGGGCTTGCCCTGGCGCACGAACTCCTTCAGCAGGCGGATCTCGTAGCCGTCGCGCACGCGGTCGCCCGACCACTCGGGATTGAGCGGGGATTCCCCGTAGGTCTCCGGCGAGATGTCGGCGCCGCCCTGCAGCACCAGGCCGTCGAGCGCGTCCACGTAGTCCTTCTTCGCGATGCGCGAGGGGGCGTGCGGCGAGGCGAGGCTCAGCGCCGGGACCATGAAGGCGAGCACCTCGCCGGACATGACCCAGCTCGCCACCGACTGCTCGAGGTACTGGACCGACTTCGTGGGCAGGAAGGCGCGGCGCGGATCCGGGTAGAGCAGGCGGGCGGATATGCCGATCCGGAGGGGTTCCATGCGGAAACTATATCGCGTCGGCCGAAAGGCCGCCTCGCGGACACCTGTTGACCTGCGACAGGAAAGCGCCGGGCAGCCGGGATAGAGTGGGGTCGTAACCCGTTGTTTCCGCCATGGAAAAGTCCCATATCGTCGAAGCGCTGGGGGAAGAGGGGCTGCGGCTCCCGGCCCTCCTGAACGAAGCACTGGCGGCCAACGACCGCGCCAAGTACCTGTTCACGGTGCTGCAGGTCGCGCAGGGCCACGCGGAGCATCCGGGCGGCCCGCCGCCCGAGCTGCGCGCCGAGCGCGACGCCGCGGGACTCGCGGCAGCCGGGTTCGACGAGGCCGCCGCAGCCGCGATGAAGGTGGGCGAGGAGCGCTACTTCATGCCGGGCGTCGAGCGACTGTGCGCGCGCCTGCGCGCCGAGGTCGACGCGATGCTGGCGCCCCTGCAGGCCTCCGGCGAGGACGCCGCCGGCTTCGAGGGTCGCCGCGAGCGCCTCGCGGCGCAGCCGTGGTGCGACGCGGACGACTGCATCACCGCGGCCCAGGTCGCGGCCCTCACCTCCGGGGGCGCGGCGAGCGGCGACACCGTGCACCGCCTGGTCATGGACGTGCACAAGGCCCTCAACGCGCTGCAGGCGCGCATCGCCTCCGAGATCATCGACGGGGCGCACGCCTACGGGCTCACGGGCGGCGACCGGGCGCTGGTCGCGGCCTTCATGCGCGGGGTCAACCGCACGGCCGGCCTCAAGTTCGACCACCCGGGCCTGGGCACGACGGCCACGCGCTCGGGCGCGAAGCTGGTCGTCCAGAACGACATCGGCACCACGGAGGCGCACGTCCTCGTGGTCCACGTCGAGGAAGCGCGGGTGACGCTCACCTACACCGACGTCCACATGCAGCGGCTCATGTTCTTCCAGGGGCTCTTCGACAAGTGGCACGTCGAGTGGGAGGACACTCTCTCGCGCACCGACCGCTCGATGGAGGAGGGCGTCTACCACCTCTGCATCGGTTCCTACTCGGCGGCGAGCGCAGCGGAGCTCGAGGAGTACCTCGCGTTCCTGGGCTCGCGCCTGGTGTTCCTCATCGACTGGAACCGCGCGCGCAAGCGCCTGCGCCTGCTGCTGCCGCGCAAGGACGCGATGGAGCTGCTCAAGTGGGCGGCCGACAACGACTTCGGCCACATGGCGTTCCTGCGCGCCGGCGGCGAGCAGATGATCTTCGACTCGCTGCAGTTCGTCTCCCGCGCCCCGGCCTCCTTCGGCGCCCGCCTGGACGACGTGCTCGGGCACGCGGCCGCGGTGAGCTTCATGCGCTACGTGGTCCGGACCTGCGCCCAGGGGCTGGCCGGGGGCCGGCCCGAGGGTCTCATCCGCGACGAGGTGCGCGCCGAGCTGGTGAACTACTTCCGCACCGCCCAGGAAAGCGTCCTCGACGTGGCGGCCGAGCACGCCGCCTTCGCGCTCGAGATCGCCTCGGGCATCCGCGACGCCCTGGTGAACGCCGGCGGCCCCGCCGCGGGCGAGGAGATCGCCCGCAACGCCCGCCGCGCCAAGGCGTGGGAGCACCGGGCCGACGAGCTGGTGAACGAGGCGCGTGCCCAGGCCCGGCACTCCGAGCGCGCCCAGTCCTACCGCGACCTGATCGAGGTGGCCGACGACGTCGTCGACGAGCTCGAGGAGGCCGCCTTTCACCTGGCGCTGGTGCCGTCCGACGGCAAGGGCGAGGCGATGTTCGCGGCGCTGCGGCCGCTCGCGGCGCTGGCCGTGGAGAGCGTGCAGGAGTACCTCAAGGCCGTGGAGACCGCGCGCACCCTGCACCGCGGCAGCCCGCGCGAGGACACGCAGGACTTCCTCGAGGCCATCCACCGCATCATGACCCTGGAGCGGCGAAGCGACGAGATCCACCGCGCGGCCAAGGGCCTGGTGCCGCTGCAGGCCGGAGCCTACGGCAGCCTCTTCGGCTTCATCGAGTGCGCGCGCAACCTGGAGTCGGCGACCGACGCCCTGATGCACACGGCGCTGCACCTGCGCGACGCCGTGCTGGGCGAGCTGGTGGTGCAATGAGCGCGGCCGACGACGGCTGCCCGGTCTTCGGCATCGGGATCGCGAAGGCGGGCGCGGGCGCCGGTGCCCTCGAGCAGATGGGCTCGAAGGCCTTCAACCTGCAGCGCATGGCGGCGGCGGGGCTTCCGGTGCCGCAGGCCTTCGTGCTGGGCACCGGCTGGTGCCGGCGGCACCAGTCCGATGCGCTGGCGGCGCGTGCCGCGCTGCACGAGGCGCTCTCGGAATGGACGCGGCGCCTGGAGCAGGCGTGCGGGCTCGCCTTCGGCGGGGAGAGGAAGCCGCTCCTCCTGTCGGTTCGCTCCGGGGCGCAGGTGTCGATGCCCGGGATGATGGACACGGTGCTCAACATCGGCCTTTGCGACCGGGCGGTGCGCGGACTGGTGCGGCTCACCGGCAACCCGCGCCTCGCCTGGGATTCCTACCGTCGCCTGGTGGAACAGTACGCCCGCGTCGTGCACGGCGCCCCGGCGGCCCCGTTCGACGAGCTCGTGGCGGCCGCGGTCGCGCAGGCGGGGGTGCCCGGCGCGCGCGAGCTCGACTTCGAGAGCCTCGCCCGGCTCGCCGCCGACAGCCTCGAGGTCTTCGCCGACGCGGTGGGCGTGCCCTTCCCGCAGGACCCGCGCGAGCAGCTCGAGGCGGCCACCGTGGCGGTGCTCGAGTCGTGGCGCTCGGCGCGCGCCTCCGAGTACCGGCGCCTGCACGGGATCGCCGACGACATGGGCACCGCCGTCACGGTGCAGCGCATGGTCTTCGGCAACGCCGGGGGCACCTCGGGCGCGGGCGTGGGCTTCACCCGCGACCCGGCCACGGGCGAGAACCGCCTCTACCTGGACTTCCTCTTCAACGCGCAGGGCGAGGACGTGGTCTCGGGCCGCCACGCGGTCACCGACACGGGCCGGCTCCCGGTGGCGCTTCCGGAAGTCGCGCAGCGCCTCGAGGACCTGCGCCACGCGCTGGAGTCCACCTTCGGCGACGCGCAGGAGTTCGAGTTCACCGTCCAGGACGGGCGCCTGTACCTGCTGCAGACGCGCACCGCCAAGCGCACGCCCTGGGCGGCGCTTCGCACCGCGGTCGAGCAGGTCCGCGAGGGCATCGCCACGCCGGCGCAGGCACTCGCGCGCCTGGAAGGCATCGACCTCGCCGCCATCGTGCGCCGGAGGGTCGCCGACGAGTCGGAATCGGCGCTCGCGACCGCCGTGCCCGCGAGCATCGGCCTGGCGGTGGGCGCGATCGCGCTCGACACGCGCGCCTGCGAGCGCCTGGGCGCCCGCGGGCAGGCGGCCATCCTCGTGCGCAACGACACGAGCACCGAGGACATCGCGGGCATCGCGGCCGCCGTGGGCGTCCTCACCGCGCGCGGCGGTCGGACCTCGCACGCCGCCGTGGTCGCCCGTCACATGGGCAAGGTCTGCCTCGTGGGCTGCGAGGCGCTGCGCATCGACGAGAGGAGCCGCACCATCAGCTTCGGCCAGGGGACGCTTCGCGAGGGCGAGACCCTCTGCCTCGACGCGGAGCGCGGCCTCGTGCTCGGGAAGGAGCCGGAGGTGGTGGTCGAGCGTCCCGAGGGGCTGCTCTCGGAGGTGGCGCGCTGGCGCGCCGAGGCGGGGGCGGCGCCCGCCTGACCTACCCGCCGCGGCTCAATGTGCGCGGCGCGGACGCTGTGAGATACTCCGGCGCACGAAGCCCCGGGACTACACGGGGCCACGAGCCGACAACCGGAGGAGAAGAAACATGACTCGCAATCTTTCGATCGCGGTGGCGGTGGCCGCCGCCCTCGCCGCCGGCGCCGCGCAGGCGCAGACCATCCGACTGATGACCGGCCCCCAGGGCGGCGTGTGGGTGCCGCTGGGCGGCGCGCTCAAGAACATGTGGGAGAAGGCGATCCCGGGCCTGCAGGTGCAGACGCTCCCGGGCGCGGGCATCGCCAACGTCCGYGGCGTGGACGAGGGCAAGGCCGAKGTYGGCTTCGGCAACAGCATCACCTCGGTGGACGGCGTGGCSGGGCGGGCGCCCTTCCCGAAGAAGGTGGACAAGGCCTGCCAGCTCGCAAACCTCTACCCGCAGTACTTCCAGGTCGTGGCGCTCGCCGGCAGYGGCATCAACGGCATCGCCGACCTCAAGGGCAAGTCGATCGCCGTGCAGCCCAAGGGCAACACCGCCGAACTCATCTCGCAGCAGATCCTGCAGGCCGTGGGCCTTTCCTACCAGAGCGCCAAGGTGAGCTTCGTGAACTCCTACACCGACGCCGCGGCCCTGCTCAAGGACGGCCACGCGCAGGTGTTCACGCTGGGCACGACCATCCCCGCCTCCTCGATCATGGACGTGGCCGCGGGACGCGACATCAAGATGGTGCCGGTGACCGACGACATCGTCGCCGCGATGCGCAAGATGAACCCCGGCTACACCAAGGGCTCCATCAAGGCCGGCACCTACCCGAAGCAGGACCAGGACGTGCCCGCGATCGTCTACTCGGCGCACCTGGTCGTCTCCTGCAGCCTGCCGGAGCAGACCGTCTACCAGATGGCCAAGACCATGGCGGCGCACGTGCCCGACATGGCCGCGATCAACAAGGCCATGGCGACCCTCACGCCGAAGATGATGGCCGAGGACATCGGCGTCCCGTTCCACCCGGGCGCGGTGAAGTTCTACAAGGAAGCGGGGGCGATGTAGCGGCGCCCGCGAAGCCCGGGCGCCTGCGTGGAAAGGGTCATCGGCCTGGCAGCCGGCGGCATCGCGATTGCGATGTCGCTCTACCACATGTGGTTCGCCGCCTCGGCGCCGCCCGAGGCGATGATCTTCCGCGGCACGCACCTGCTGTTCGCCCTCGTCCTCGTCTACCTGTTCGTGCCGGCGGCGGGACGCGACGGCGGGCGGCGGCTCCTCTGGCTGGACCTGGCGCTGATCGCGGCCTCCGCGGCCGCGATCGGCTACGTCTTCGTCAACTACCAGTACATCGTCAACCGCATCATCTACATCGACGAGCTGACCGCCTGGGACCAGGCGATGGCGGTCGTGCTGGTGGTGCTCGTCCTCGACGCCTCGCGGCGCATGATCGGCTGGGCGCTGCCGGTGACGGCGCTCGTCTTCCTCGCCTACGCCGTCTTCTGGTCCGGGGTGAAGATGCCGGTGCTGCTGGAGCAGATGTACCTCTCCACCGACGGCATCTTCGGCTCCACGCTGGGGGTGTCGGCCTCCTACGTGATCGTGTTCGTGCTCTTCGGCGCCTTCATGGAGAAGAGCGGCACGGGGAGGCTCTTCATGGACTTCGCCCTGTCGCTCACCGGGCACACGGCCGGCGGCCCCGGCAAGGTGTCGATCGTGAGCTCGAGCCTCTTCGGCACGATCTCCGGCAGCGCGGTGGCCAACGTGATGGTCGACGGGCCCATCACCATCCCGCTCATGAAGAAGACGGGCTTCCGCCCGCCCTTCGCCGCGGCGGTGGAGGCGAGCGCCTCGACCGGCGGGCAGATCATGCCGCCCATCATGGGGGCGGCCGCCTTCGTGATGGCCGAGTACCTCGCGGTGAGCTACTTCCAGGTCACCGTCTGGGCGTGGATCCCGGCGCTGCTCTTCTACGTGGCGCTCTTCTTCGCCGTGCACTTCGAGGCCAAGCGCGTGGGCCTGGTGGGCGTGCCGCGCGCCGAGCTGCCGCGGCTGGGAAAGGTGATGCGCGAACGCGGCCACCTCTTCATCCCGATCCTGATCGTGCTGGGCGGCATGGCGATGAGCTACAGCGCGCCGCTTTGCGCCCTGGCGGGCACCCTGGCGACGCTGCCCGTCGCGCTCATGCGCAGGAGCACGCGCGAGGGGATCGGCTGGCGCACGGTCGTCGAGGCCCTCGTCGGCGGGGCGCGCGACGCGCTCGCGGTGGCCATGGCCTGCGCCTGCGCCGGCATCGTGATAGGCGTGATCTCGCTCACGGGCCTGGGGATCACCTTCACGCAGATCGTGATCGCGCTGGCCCAGAACAGCCTCTTCCTCGCGCTCGCCCTCACGGCCGTCGCGGGGATCGTCCTGGGCATGGGGATGCCCACGACCCCCGCCTACATCGTCATGGTCTCGCTCCTGGTGCCGGCGCTCATCAAGCTGGGAGTCGTGACGCCGGCGGCGCACATGTTCGCGTTCTACTTCGCCGTGCTCTCGGCCATCACCCCGCCGGTGGCGCTCGCGGTCTTCGCGGCCGCGGCGCTCGCCAAGGCCAACATGTGGCGCGCGGGGTTCGAGGCGGTGCGCATCGCCGCGGCGGGCTTCATCGTGCCCTTCATGTTCGCCTACGAGCCGGCGCTGCTCGCCATCGGCGACTGGGGCACGATCGCGCTCGCCACGGCCACGGCGACGATCGGCGTCATGTGCCTGGCCTCCTCGCTCTACGGCTACCTGCTCGCGCCGCTGGCCGCATGGCAGCGCGTGGCGCTCGCCGTGGCGGCGTTCCTGCTCATCAAGCCGGGCATCGTCACCGACGCGATGGGGCTGGGCCTGCTGGGCGTGGT
>PQAI01000043.1 GCA_003105245.1 Betaproteobacteria bacterium
GCCCCAGCCGAACGTCCCCAGGTAGCGCAGGTTGGCGCGTTCCGCGGTGTTGCCGAGGAGGTCCATGCGCTGGTTCGGGTAGAGCTGGTACGGCATGTCCTGGTAGCCGAACTTCGCCTCCACGAGGTGGCTCTCGCCGCGGTGCGCGAACGAGAGCAGGTGGTTGCGGGTCCGGTAGGCCGTCGATCCCGCCTCGTCGAGCGGCAGCTCGTGCCCGGGGCGGCCCGTGGCCGTGCCGGACTTGAAGTCGCCGCCCGCCCTGTAGTTGCCCGCCTCGGCCATCGCGCCCGTGTAGGCGACGCTCACCGACTCGGCGACGTAGGCGGCCGTGGCGTTCACGCCGCGCGCCGCGCCGTTGCTGCGGTAGAACGCGCCGACCTCGCCGCGCGCGCGGCTTTCCGTGCCGGGCGCCGCGAAGGCCGGCGCGGGCGGGTTCGCGACGATCGTGCCGCCGATGCTGTCGCCGCCGACGCTCACCGGCGTGATGCCCGCGAAGACCTTCAGCTCGCCCAGCGCGGCCGGGTCGATATAGGAGAGCGCCGGGTTCATGTGGTTGGGGCAGGAGGCGATGGTGTCCATGCCGTCGACCTTGATGCGCAGCCGGTCGTCGGCCAATCCCCGGATCGACGGCAGGCTGGAGACGCCGCCCGCCCCGTACAGGGTCACGCCGGGGATGTTCCCCAGCAGGGACGCGGCGTCGCTCGTGCCGGTCCTTCGGGAACGCAGCTCGTCGTCGGCGACGCTCGAGGCGTTGAGCGGCAACTCCGCGAGACGCGGCGCGGTGACGCTGACGCTGCCGAGGTGGGCGGGCTGCTGCGCGGCCGCGGCCAGCGGCAGTGCGGTCGAAACGGCCAGGGAAAGCAGGCGGCGCGGAAGGCTCGCGCCGGACGAAAGGCGGGACGGGACGACGGCTGCGCGAGGCAGCTTCTTGCGGCAAGGCATGGCAGGCTCCTGATCACTCGATTCCGACGGGCCCCGGGATTCGCAGGGGCGCACGCACCCGGCCGCGCGGATGCGCGACGGGCGTTCGAACAGCGGGTCAGGCGAGGGAGGGAGGATCCCGCGCGCGCGGAATGCGCGCGCTGCCCGGCGCGGGGCCGGTGCAGGGACGCGCCACGGGCACTTCGGCCGTGGCGGAGCAGGCAGGAACGGCGATGGTTGCCGGCAAGGGACCGGGATCGGGCCGGTCGCCGCCCGCGGAACAAAGCACGCAGGCCTGGCAGGCGTGGGACGGGCCCCGGTCGGAGGGCGACGGCCCGGGCAGCACGATGCGGGACTGGACCCCGGCGCCCTGCGACGAGCAGACGGTGACCAGGAGCGTGCGCCCTCCCGGACCTGCCAGCGCGTGCAGCGGCCAGGCCAGCGGCGCCACGAGGGTCGCGAATGCCACCAGCGCGGCGACGCAGCGGCGCAGCAGTCGGTTCCTCACGGGGAAAGGGTCGTCCGGTCCATGCGCCCAGCCTACGTCCTGGCGGGGGCGCCGCCTTGAACCGGTTCAAGAATCCCGCGATTCGCGGCGGGCAGCGTCACTCCCACTCGATGGTGGCGGGCGGCTTGGAAGAGACGTCGTAGACCACTCGGTTGATGCCCCGCACCTCGTTGATGATGCGGTTCGACACGCGCCCGAGGAGGTCGTAGGGGAGCTCGGCCCAGTGCGCGGTCATGAAGTCAGTGGTCTGCACGGCGCGCAGCGCCACCACGTAGTCGTAGGTGCGCCCGTCGCCCATCACGCCCACGGAGCGCACCGGCAGGAAGACCGCGAAGGCCTGCGCCACCTTGTCGTACCAGTTGGCGGGACCCTCACCCCGGCCCTCTCCCAAGGGAGAGGGAGCCACAGGCGTGTTGCGCAGCTCCTCGATGAAGATCGCGTCCGCACGCTGCAGCAGGGCCGCGTACTCGGCCTTCACCTCGCCGAGGATGCGAACGCCCAGCCCGGGTCCCGGGAAGGGATGGCGGTAGACCATCTCGCGCGGCAGGCCCAGCTCGATGCCCAGCGCCCTCACCTCGTCCTTGAAGAGCTCGCGCAGCGGCTCCAGGAGCTTCAGGTGCAGCGATTCGGGGAGCCCGCCCACGTTGTGGTGGCTCTTGATGGTGACGGCCTTCTTCGTCTTGGCGCCCGCGGACTCGATCACGTCCGGGTAGATCGTTCCCTGCGCCAGCCACTTCGCGTTGGACATCTTCTTCGCCTCGGCCTGGAAGACCTCGACGAAGAGGCGCCCGATGATCTTTCGCTTCTGCTCGGGGTCCGCCACGCCCGCGAGCTCGCGGTAGAACATCCCGGAGGCGTTCACGCGGTCCACCTTCACGCCCATGTGCTGCGCGAAGGTGTCCATCACCTGGTCGCCCTCGCCGAGGCGAAGCAGCCCCGTGTCGACGAAGATGCAGGTGAGCTGGTCGCCGATCGCCTTGTGCAGCAGCGCCGCCGCGACAGCCGAATCGACGCCGCCGGAAAGGCCGAGGATCACCTCCTCGCTTCCCACCTGCTCGCGGATCCTCGCGATCGCGTGCGGGGCGAACTCGGGCATGTTCCAGTGCCGGTCGCAGCCACAGATGTCGTGCACGAAGCGCTCGTAGATCGCGCGCCCCTGCCGCGTGTGCGTGACTTCCGGGTGGAACTGCACCGCATAGAAGCGGCGCGAGTCGTCGAACATGCCGGCGATGGGGCAGGCCTCGTTGGAGGCCATCACGGCGAACCCCGGCGGCAGCTTCGTGACCTTGTCGCCGTGGCTCATCCACACGTCGAGGAGCCCGTGGCCCTCGGCATTCGCCCGGTCCTGGATGCCGTCGAGGAGCTTCGAGTGCCCGCGGGCGCGCACCTCGGCGTAGCCGAACTCGCGCACCTTGCCGTTCTCGACCCCGCCGCCGAGCTGCGCGGCCATGGTCTGCATGCCGTAGCAGATGCCGAGCACGGGAACGCCGGCCTGGAAGACGTAGGGATCGGCCGCCGGCGGCGTCTCGCCCGTCACGGAAGCGTGGCTGCCGGAGAGGATGATCCCCTTCGGGGCGAAATCGCGGATGAAGGCCTCGCCCACGTCGTGCTCGTGCAGCTCGCAGTAGACGCCGGCCTCGCGCACGCGGCGCGCGATGAGCTGGGTGACCTGGGAGCCGAAATCGAGGATGAGGATCTTGTCCATGCCCCCGTCCTCAATCGATGTGGTAATTGGGCGCTTCCTTGGTGATCTGCACGTCGTGCACGTGCGACTCGCGCATGCCGGCCGAGGTGATCTCGACGAACTCGGCGCGCGCGCGCATCTCCTCGATGGAGCGGCACCCCGTGTAGCCCATGCTGGCCCGCAGGCCCCCCATGAGCTGGTGGATGATCGCCGTCACCGGGCCCTTGTAGGGCAGGCGTCCCTCGACGCCCTCCGGCACCAGCTTGTCCGCGTTCATGTCGCCTTCCTGGAAGTAGCGGTCGCTCGAGCCCTTCTGCATGGCGGCGAGCGAGCCCATTCCGCGGTACGACTTGTAGGAGCGCCCCTGGTAGAGCTCGATCTCGCCGGGCGACTCCTCGGTGCCGGCGAAGAGGCTGCCCAGCATCACGCTGGAGGCGCCGGCCGCGATCGCCTTGGCCACGTCGCCCGAGAAGCGGATGCCGCCGTCGGCGATGCAGGGAACGCCCGTGCCGGCGAGCGCCTCGGCCACGTGCTGGATGGCGGTGATCTGCGGCACGCCGACGCCGGCCACGACCCGCGTGGTGCAGATCGAGCCCGGGCCGATGCCAACCTTCACGCCGTCGGCGCCGTGGTCCACGAGCGCCTTCGCGGCGTCCCGGGTGGCGATGTTGCCGCCGATGACCTGCATCTGGGGGTAGGTCTTCTTCACCCACTTCACGCGGTCGAGCACGCCCTGCGAGTGGCCGTGGGCCGTGTCCACCACCAGCACGTCCACGCCGGCCTCGACGAGCTTCGCCACGCGCTCCTCGGTGCCCTCGCCGACGCCCACCGCGGCGCCCACGCGCAGCCTTCCCTGCTGGTCCTTGCTGGCGTTCGGGTGCTCGGAGGACTTGAGGATGTCCTTCACCGTCATGAGGCCGCGCAGCTGCCAGTCGCCGTTGATCACGAGGACGCGCTCGAGGCGGTGGCGGTGCATGAGCGCCTTGGCCTCCTCGAGGCTGGCGCCCTCCTTCACCGTCACGAGCTTCTCGCGCGGCGTCATGATGTTCTTCACCGGCTGGTCGAGGTTCGTCTCGAACCGCAGGTCGCGGTTGGTGACGATGCCCACGACGCGGCCATTCTCGATGACGGGCAAGCCCGAGATGCGGTGCTGCCGCGTGATGCCGACGACCTCGCGCACGGTCATGGCGGGCGAGACCGTGATCGGCTCCTTCACCACGCCGCTCTCGAAGCGCTTGACCTTGGCCACCTCGTCGGCCTGGGCCGCGGGCGTCATGTTCTTGTGGACGATGCCGATGCCGCCTTCCTGGGCCAGCGCGATGGCGAGCCGGGATTCCGTCACGGTGTCCATGGCCGCGGATAGCAACGGGAGGTTGAGCTGGATCGCCCGCGTGAGTTGCGTGGCGAGGCTTACTTCGCGGGGAAGGACGGTCGAGTGGGCGGGAACGAGGAGGACGTCGTCAAATGTGAGCGCTTTCTGGATGACGCGCATGCTTTGGCCTCGACACAAAAGGAAATTATACCGGCGGTCCCCCGCTCCAACAATCGCGGCACCCCCGGCACGCTTCGATTGACGTTGCGGTAGTTTCTCGGTAAGGTTTCGTAAATGCTTGAAAGATCACGGAT
>PQAI01000044.1 GCA_003105245.1 Betaproteobacteria bacterium
ACCCACCCGCAGGCGCTGCAGAAGTCGCAGCCGTCCTTGCGGATGACGGTCATGTTGCCGCACTCGCCGCACTTGGTGCCCTTCATGAGCGCGGGTTCGTCGTTGCGGCGCGGCGCTTCCAGGATTCCCATCTCCTGCTTGGGGTAGCCGTTCTCGTCCAGCACGCCCAGCATCGAGTAGCGGTGGATCACCAGGCGCGCGAGGTAGGCCACCGTCGAGGACCAGTTCTGCTGCCGGCGCTGGCCGGGCACGAAGGCCATGAAGTCGCCCAGGGGCTCGCTGTAGTCCAGGAGCTTGCGGAGCTTCATGCCGATCCAGGCGGGGTCCATCACGCGCATGTCCAGCGACAGGAGCTTCGCCAGCCCGTCGAGCGCGCGCGGGTAGTGCCCCGAGAGCCACATCGAGTAGGGGCGCGTGCCGCCGTCGGGCATGTGCATTTCCTTCAGGCCCATCACGAACTCCTCGCCGGAGGCGGGGTTGGCGATGTCCACCGTCCAGGCGAGCGTGCCGTCGGTGCCGGTGCGCGGCTCCTCGAGGCTGAACATGGCGTCCAGCAGCGGGGAGGCGCCCGCGTCGTCGAAGGCCTTGAGCGACTCGCAGCGCCAGCGCACGACCTGGCCGAGGGCGGAGACCATGCTGGGCACGCGACGCTTCTCGCCGTGCGGCGGCATGCGCATGTCGAAGCCGTCGTCGCCCACGGTGAGGGCCAGCGCGTCGAGCTTCATCTTGAGCCAGGCGCGGTCGTTGGCGCGCATGTCCATCGAGAGCGTCTTCGCGACCGCCCCCAGGCCGCGCGGCTGCTCGGCGCCGTTCACCCACACCTCGAACGGGAAGGCGCGGTGCGTGGCCTCGCCCTCGACGTGGCCGATGAAGAGCGCGAACTTGCCCACGGGCGAGTCGATCATGTACGTCCACGCCGGGTTGCCCTCGGGCAGCTCCGGGCGGCCGGGCCAGCGCAGGCTCGCGAGCACGGGCTCGGGCAGCGTCTTGATCGACAGGCGACGGTTCATCGCGTCGGCCGGCAGCTCGGGCGCGGGCGCCTCGGCGGGCTTCGCGGGCTCCGTGGAGAGCACCGAGCCCAGCACCGTGTTGGGACGGTAGGTGGCCAGGCCCTTGAGCCCCGCCTTCCACGCCGAGAGGTACAGGCCCTCGAAGTCCGAGTAGGGGTAGTCCTCGGGCACGTTCACCGTCTTGGAGATGCTGGTGTCGACGTACGGCGCCACGGCGGCCACCATGGCCTTGTGCGCCTCGGCGGAGATTTCCAGGGCGGTGACGAACCAGTCGGGCAGCTTCGCGTCCTCGCCGTTCAGGAACTTGAACATGCGGTAGGCGTGGTCCTCGACGCGGAACTCCTTGTGCGTGCCGTCGGGCATGCGCTTCTTGCGCGTGTAGGTCCAGGAGAACGGAGGCTCGATGCCGTTGGAGGCGTTGTCGGCGAAGGCGAGCGAGATCGTGCCCGTGGGCGCGATGGAAAGCAGGTGCGAGTTGCGGATGCCGTGCTTGCGGATCTTGTCCTTGATCTCCTGCGGCAGGCGCGAGGCGAAGTTACCCCCCGAAAGATAAAGGTCGGCGTTGAAGAGCGGAAACGCGCCGCGCTCGCGCGCGAGCTCCACGCTCGCCTCGTAGGCACGGTCGCGCATGTACTCGCTGATCTTCGCGCCCATGGCGCGCGCCTCGTCGGTGTCGTAGGCGAGCCGCAGCATGAGGAGGGCGTCGCCCAGCCCCGTGAACCCCAGGCCGATGCGGCGCTTGTTGGAAGCCTCCTTCTTCTGCTGCGCGAGCGGCCACGGCGTCACGTCGAGCACGTTGTCCAGCATGCGCACCGAGGCGTCGATCACCTTGCCGAAGCCCTCGAAGTCGAAGGAGCAGTCCTCCTCGAACGGGTCCTTCACGAAGCGCGCCACGTCGATGGAGCCCAGGCAGCAGCAGCCGTAGGCCGGCAGCGGCTGCTCGGCGCAGGGGTTCGTGGCCTCGATGGCCTCGCAGTAGTAGAGGTTGTTGTCCTTGTTGATGCGGTCGAGGAAGAGGATGCCGGGCTCGGCGTGGTCGTAGGTCGAGCGCATGACCTGGTCCCACAGGTCCTGCGCGCGCACCTTGCGGTAGACCCACAGGCCGTCGCCGCGCTGGTAGCCGCCGTTGTCCTTCACTTCCTGCGAGGGCTCGGCGCGGTGCACGAGCTCGACGTCGCCGTTGGCTTCCACCGCGCGCATGAAGGCGTCGGTGACGCCCACGGAGACGTTGAAGTTGGTGAGGTCGCCCTTGTCCTTGGCGTGGATGAAGCGCTCGATGTCCGGGTGGTCGCAGCGCAGCACGCCCATCTGCGCGCCGCGGCGGGCGCCGGCGGATTCCACCGTCTCGCACGACTGGTCGAAGACGCGCATGTAGGAGACGGGGCCGCTCGCGCGCGAGTTGGTGCCCTTGACCCAGGCGCCCTCGGGGCGGATGGAGGAGAAGTCGTAGCCCACGCCGCCGCCGCGGCGCATGGTCTCGGCGGCCTCCGCGAGCGCGGTGTAGATGCCGGGCCGGCCGTCGACGATCTCGGTGATGGAGTCGCCCACCGGCTGCACGAAGCAGTTGATGAGGGTCGCGGTGAGGGTCGTGCCGGCGGCGGAGTTGATGCGGCCGGCCGGGATGAAGCCGTTTTCCTGGGCCTCGAGGAACTTCGCCTCCCAGAAGGCGCGGCGGTCCTCGTTTTCATTGGCCGCGAGGGCCTTGGCCACCCGGGCGCGCACCTCGCGGATCGACTTTTCCCCGTCCTTCGCGTACTTCTCGACGAGGACTTCGGTGCTGATCTCCTGGGCGGGCAGCCGGGAAATGTCGGCTGCGGAACGGCGGGACTTGGCCACGCTCATGTTAGGTAATCCCCCTCTGCTGCGCTGGCGTTATGGATGAACTCTCCCGCTTCTTGGGCGGGCGGAGTGCCGATTTTCCCCGTCGCCCCCCGATTCCGGTTGTCCCAGATCAAGTAGGAGGCGATCGCGGAAACCCCCACATTTTGTGGTCGAGGGGGCTTCCTGTCCAGCATTTTTCAACCTATTGTGGCCCCATTTCGGGCGCGGTTCTTGCAAGGAGTCTCCCCATGGCGACAAATGACGTGGCAACCCTGGCCGGCGGCTGCTTCTGGTGCCTGGAGGCGGTTTTCGACCAAATCGAGGGGGTGCAGTCCGTGGAATCGGGCTACATGGGCGGGCACCGGGCCGAGCCCACTTATGAAGAGGTGTGCAGCGGGTCGACCGGGCATGCCGAGGTGGTGCGGGTGACCTTCGACCCGGCCGTGGTCGCCTACCGCGACCTGCTCGCGGTCTTCTTCACCGTCCACGACCCCACCACGCTCAACCGGCAGGGCAACGACGTGGGCACGCAGTACCGCTCGGCCATCTTCTTCCACACGCCGGAACAGGAGAAGGCCGCCCGCGAGGTGGTCGCCCGGCTCTCGGAGGAGAAGGTCTGGGCCAACCCCATCGTCACCGAGATCGTGCCCGCGATGACCTTCTGGCAGGCCGAGGACTACCACCAGGAGTACTTCGAGCGCGTGGGCTCGCAGAACCCCTACTGCAGCTTCGTGGTCGAGCCCAAGGTGGCCAAGTTTCGCAAGCACTTCTTCGAGCGCCTGAAGAAGAAGTGAAATGAAGGGGACGCTACCCTTTGCCCGAAGGGCAAAGGGTAGCGTCCCCTTGTAGAATCGCGGTTCCATGCGGGTCTTCCGGCTCCTTCGCATCCTCTCCACGATCGGTCGCCACGGTCTCGACGAGTTCCTCGCCGGCCGCGGGCTGGGCATCGTGCGCCTCGGCTTCCGGATGGCCTTCTTCTGGGCCGACCGCTCGGGGCCGCGCGGCGAGCGGCTGCGCGTAGCCTTCCAGGAGCTGGGCCCCATCTTCGTGAAGTTCGGCCAGCTCC
Organism: Betaproteobacteria bacterium; assembly: GCA_003105245.1. Classification (GTDB taxonomy): domain Bacteria; phylum Pseudomonadota; class Gammaproteobacteria; order Burkholderiales; family Usitatibacteraceae; genus FEB-7. The sequence goes on from PQAI01000044.1 coordinate 3,898, forward strand.
TGTCGATCCGCCCGGACCTCATCCCCACCGACATCACCGAGGAGCTCTCGAAGCTCCAGGACAGCGTGCCGCCGTTCCCGGCGGAGCAGGTCGTCGAGACGCTGGACCGCTCCTACGGCAAGCCCCACGCCGAGGTCTTCGGCAAGTTCGACCTCGTGCCGGTGGCGAGCGCGTCGGTGGCGCAGGTGCACTTCGCGGAGCTGCCCGACGGGCGCGAGGTGGCGGTGAAGATCCTGCGGCCGCACATCGCCGAGACGATCGACAAGGACACGTCGATCCTCTACGTGGTGGCCGGGTTGATCGAGCGCCTGCACCCGCTCTCGGACCTGCTGCGCGCGCGCGAGGTGGTGCAGGAGTTCGACAAGATCATCCACGACGAGCTGGACCTCCTGCGCGAGGCCTCGAGCATGAGCACGGTGCGGCGAAACTTCGCCGGCTCGAAGATCCTCTACGTGCCCGACGTGTACTTCGACTGGTGCACGAAGGAGGTCATGGTGATGGAGAGGATCGACGCCATCCCCGTGAACGACCTGGATGCGATCCGCGCCGCCGGCATCGACATCCCGACGCTGGGCCGCAACGGCGTGGAGATCTTCTTCACGCAGGTCTTCCGCGACGGCTTCTTCCACGCCGACATGCACCCCGGCAACATCTTCGTGGCCCGCGACGGGCGCTACTGCGGCATCGACTACGGGATCATGGGGTCGCTGCCGGAGGTGGACAAGAACTGCCTCGCGATGATCTTCATCGCCTTCTTCAAGCGCGACTACAAGGGCGTGGCGGTGGCGCACATCGAGGCGGGGTGGGTGCCGGCCGACACGGGCGTGGAGGAGTTCGAGGGCGCCATCCGCTCGGTGTGCGAGCCCATCTTCGACAAGCCGCTCAAGGACATCTACTTCGGCAAGCTCCTGCTGCGGCTCTTCGAGGTCGGGCGGCGCTTCCGCATGGACATCCAGCCGCAGCTCGTGCTGCTGCAGAAGACGCTGCTGCAGGTGGAGGGCCTCGGCCGGCACCTCGACCCGGAGCTGGACCTTCGCCGCTCGGCGCAGCCGATCCTGGAGAAGTGGATGCGCGAGAACTACGGCCCGCGCGGGCTGTGGCGGCACATCCGCAACGAGGCGCCGATGTGGGGCAAGACCCTGCCGCAGGTGCCGCGGCTCGTGCACAAGATCCTCTCCGACGACGCGCCGGGCCGCATCGAGCGCGCCATCCAGGCCCTCGAGGTCACGCAGCGGCGCCAGACGCGCATCCTGCTGGGCATCGCCGTGGTCCTCGGCCTCCTCGTCCTCGGCCTCGTCATCCGCGGCGCCTGATTCCCTGGCGCAGGAGGTCCTCGAGGATCCGGCGCTTCGCGGCGCAGCGAGGCTCTTCCCAGCAGGCCTTGTAGGTCGTCACGGCCTTTCCGTCGCGGCGCACGACGATCTCCCACGGCCGCTTCAGGAGCACCGTGTGCACGTAGCTCACGAAGGACTCGGCGAAGTCGTCGCCCGGGCTCGTGGCGGCGTAGAGGGTGGGGAAGTTGGTCTTGCGAAGCGCGTCGTAGGCGCCCGCCATGTCGGCCGCAGGGAGCTTCGCCCCGAGGTAGTAGACCACCGACCGGCGGGCGGGGAAGTCCGCGTCGAAGCGCGAGACGTAGCGGCTTTCCTTGCGGTCGATCGTCCACGACAGCTCGAAGAAGGGATGGCGCTCGGAGGCGGGGACGTCGCGCGGAGGCATGTCCCAGCGCGGATGCACGTCGCGGTTGATGGAGAGGACGTGGCCCAGCTCGTGCAGGAGGATGTAGCGGATGGCGCCGCGGCGGTCGTCGCCGGCCTTCTCCTCGATGCGCGCCTCCAGGGTCCAGCCCCCGCCCGGCTTGAAGGGCGTGTTCTCCTTCCAGGTGGCCCAGGCGTTGGCGGTGAATTTCCCGAGCACCGCGGCGTCGAGCACGATGTAGCCGCCCACGGGCCGGTTCTTCGCATCCACGAAGGCGTCCGTGAAGCCGGTGCCGCCGAGGTCGTCGACGAGCCAGACGCCGGCGAAGGTCGAGTCGAAGGCGCGGCGCACGGCGGGAGGCAGGTCCGCGATCGCCCCGCGCATGTCGGCCATGAACTCGGCCGACGGCCGGCTCGCGCGCGGCTTCTCGGAAAAGCCGTTGGCGGCGTTGTCGAGGTGCAGGTACTCGACGAGCTCCGGCGGCGCGGGGCCCAGGCGCTCGCCCATCGGCCGCGACTGCATCGCCTTCCAGAACGCCGCGCTCTTCGCGGGATGCGCGCGCATCGCCTGGAGCAGGCACTCCCGCCCGTCCTTGCCGCGCTTCGCGCACTCGGCCACGGCCGCCGGCTGGGCCGCGGCGCAGCCCGCCCAGGCGACGAGGGTCGCAGCGGCCAGCCGCCTCATCGGTCGTCGAAATCCACCAGCACCGGCTGGTGGTCGGAGGCCTTCGTCGCCGTGTCGACCTCGATCGAGCGCACGCGCCCGACGATGTCCTCGCTCACGAACACGAAGTCGCAGCAGTAGGGCGCCTTGGCGTAGCGGTGCTCGTGCAGGCAGAACGTCGGGTCGTGCGGGCGGCGGCCGTGCACGCGCGCCCACGCGTCGCGATAGGCGGGGCCGCCGCTCGCCAGCGGTTTCTGGATCTGGTCGAACGCGGGGTTCTCCGGCGGGAAGTTGAAGTCCGCCGTGAGGATCGCGGAGGGCGTCTGGGCCGTGAGGTCGAAGGGCCCGTTCTCCGCGGTCGGGTAGCCGGGCCGCGCGGCGCGGTCGCAGGCCTCGTCGTGCAGCTCGCGAAGCCGCACCGCCTGCGCCTGGCGCTGCACGTCGGAGTAGTACTCGAGGTGCGTGGTCGTCACGCGCACCGGGCCCATCGCGAGCTTGAGCGTCGCCTCGATGGCCACGCGCGGCATCGATTCCTTGCCGGGATCGGCGGGCCACGGCAGCGCGTGGCGACGCACCGCGATGACCGGCAGCCGCGTGAGGATCATGTTGCCGAAGCGCCGCCGCCTGCCGCCGGGGCCCTCGAGGTCGACGCCGTAGCCGGGGATCGCGGTGAAGCCCGGCAGCAGCGCGGCGAGCTGCGCGAACTGGTCGGCGTCGTCGTTGCCTTCGAGGCCGGGGAAGTTGTCCGCGATCTCCTGGACGTTGAGCACGTCGAAGTCGGCCATCGACCGGGCGTGCGCCACGATGCGCGCGAGGTCGACGCGGCCGTCGAGGCCGCGTCCCCACTGCAGGTTCCAGGTGATGAGCTTCATGCGCTCATTATCCCCTCATCCCCGACCCTTCTCCCGAGGGAGAAGGGAGACTTTTCTCCCCTCTCCCGATTGCGGGAGAGGGGTCGGGGGTGAGGGTGCAGCTAGAACAGGTGCCGCGTGATCCGCTTCGTGCCCTGGCTGCCGCCGACCGTGTAGGTGAAGGTGGCCCAGCCTTCCTCGCCCGGGCGCTGGGTGAAGTCGAGGGACGCCTGGCCCACGGGCTGGCGGGTGACGTGCACCAGGTCGAACACCGGCGCGAAGAGCGGCGGGCCCGAGGTGCGGTAGACCGTGCCCGACCACTGCGTGGCGCTCGTCCACTGCCCGCTCTCGATCGTGTACCAGGTGGGGTTGTCGGCGGCGTCGTAGACGTACCACGCGGCGAAGACCGCGCGCGTCGAGCTCTGGTGGAACGACAGCCCCCAGCCCGACTCGGCCGGGCGATACCACATCCCCGAGTAGTCGGTGAGCGGGCGGGTCGGGCGCGGGAAGACCGCGATCTCGGGCCGCTCGCGCACGGTGAAGCGGATGCCCGTGACGATCGGCGTGAAGGCGTCCGCCGTGGGGAATACCTGGACCTCGTAGGTGCCGGCCGGCAGCGACCCCAGCAGGATGTCGGCCACCCGCGGCTCGCCGGGCAGCAGGCACTGGTTCGGGCGATGGATGACGCGGAAGACGCCCGACGAAGACGAGACCGAGACAGTCTCCGGCGCGAAGGCGCAGGAATCGACGTCCATGCGCAGGTTGACCGGCTCGAAGGCGTAGGGCTCGGCCGGCACGACCCTCGTTTCGGACGCGGCGGGGAGGGCGGACAGGGCGCCGGCGGCGGCCAGCGCAAGGGCGACGGAACGGGTGCTCATGGCGGTTCGGGAGAGTCGGAAATGGCGATGCGCGGATTATCGGGCGGGACGGGCGCGGGCGAGTTACCGTTCGTGCATCCGGAGGCGCGTTTCGTCGCATGAGGGTCACCCTCACCCCCGGCCCCTCTCCCGCATGCGGGAGAGGGGAGAAACGTCTCCCTTCTCCCTTGGGAGAAGGGTCGGGGATGAGGGCTAACGCGCTAGAATCGGGGTTGGCTCGACTGCCCACGGCGAGGAAGGCGCGTGTCGGAAATCGTTCTCGATAAAGTGACCAAGCGCTTCGGCAAGGTGACCGCCGTCGACTCCGTGAGCTTCCGGGCGCAGGCCGGCAAGTTCGTGGTGCTGCTGGGGCCCTCGGGCTGCGGCAAGTCGACGCTGCTGCGGCTCATCGCCGGGCTGGAGGACGTGAGCGACGGCCGCATCCTCATCGACGGCGCCGACGTGAGCCGCCTGAGCCCCGAGAAGCGGCGCGTGTCGATGGTGTTCCAGTCCTACGCGCTCTTCCCGCACCTCACGACGGAAGAGAACATCGTGTTCGGGCTCAAGGTCCGGCGCGTGCCCGAGGAGGAGCGCAGGCGGCGCCTGGCGCACGTGGCCGCGCAGGTCGGGCTCGCCGAGCTCCTCGACCGCAAGCCGCAGCAGCTCTCCGGCGGCCAGCGCCAGCGCGTGGCGCTCGCCCGCGCGATCATCGCCGAGAACCGCATCTGCCTCATGGACGAGCCGCTGTCGAACCTCGACGCGCAGCTGCGCCACGGGATGCGAGTGGAGATCCGGGGCCTGCAGCAGCGCCTCGGGATGACCGTCGTCTACGTCACGCACGACCAGGTGGAGGCCATGAGCATGGCCGACCGCGTGGTGCTCATCCGCGACGGACGCATCGAGCAGGAGGGCTCGCCCGAGGAGCTCTACGCGCGGCCGGCCACGACCTTCGCGGCGCGCTTCATCGGCACGCCGGCCATGAACCTCGTCGCGCTCTCGGATTCGCCCTCGGGAGCCGTGGTGCGCGGCTCGGCCGACGCCCTGTTCGAGGGCCGCGGCGAGGGCTTCGTCCTGGGCGTGCGCCCGGAGCACGTTCGGCTCGCGGATTCCGGCGGCGTGGCCGCCACGGTCACGAGCTCCGAATACCACGGCGCGGACACGATCGTCACGGTGAAGGTGGGCGACGAGACGCTCCTCGTGCGCGCGCCGGGCCAGCTCTCGCTCGCCGCGGGCGAGCCGGTGCGGCTTGCCTGGGACGCGGCCTCGCAGCACCTGTTCGACGCGGCCACGGGCGTTCGCGTCGCCGGGGACCGGCAGCCCGGGCGCCTCGCCGCGGCCGCGGATTGACCGGCGTCATGAAGGCGAAAGAGGGATTTCCTACGCTGTAAGGTGCACCAGTCGGCAACCGGAACAAGACCACAAAGGGAGAAACGGCAATGCGGTCGATACTCGCAGTCCTCACGGCGGCGCTCCTGGGCCTGGCGCAGGCGGCCTGGGCGCAGGTCGAGCTCACGTTCTACTACCCCATCGCGGTCGGCGGCCCGCTCACGAAAGTGATCGACGGCTACGCGGCGGAATTCGAGAAGGCCAATCCCGGCGTCAAGGTGAAGCCGATCTACGCCGGCAACTACGACGACGCGCGCATCAAGGCGCTCGCGGCGCTGAAGGCCGGCCAGCCGGCGCAGATCTCGGTGCTCTTCTCGATCGACGTCTACGAGCTGCTCGAGCAGGACGTGATCATGGCCTGGGACGACGTCGCCGCCACGGCCGAGGACAAGGCCTGGCTCAAGTCCTTCTACCCGGCCCTGATGATGAACGGCACCTACAAGGACAAGGTGTACGGCATCCCGTTCCAGCGCTCGACCATCGTGATGTACTGGAACAAGGAGGCGTTCAAGGAAGCCGGCCTCGATCCCGAGAAGGCGCCCGCCAACTGGACCGAGATGACGCAGTTCGCGCAGAAGCTGGTGAAGAAGGACGCCGCCGGCAACGTGCAGCGCTGGGGCGTCATGGTCCCCTCCACGGGCTACGCCTACTGGATGTTCCAGGCCTTCGCGCGCCAGAACGGCCAGGACCTCATGAACCGCGACGGCAACCAGACCAACTACGCGCACCCGGACGTGATCGGCGCGCTGCAGTACTGGCGCGACCTGGGCGCCAGGCACAAGGTGATGCCCGAGGGCACGGTGGAATGGGGCACGCTGCGGCAGGCCTTCACCGAGGGCAAGACCGCGATGATGTGGCACACCACGGGCAACCTCACCGCCGTGAAGGGCAGCGCCAAGTTCCCCTTCGGCGTGGCCATGCTCCCGGCCTCCAAGCAGCGCGGCTCGCCCACGGGCGGCGGCAACTTCTACCTCTTCAAGAAGACCACCCCCGAGGAGAGGAAGGCCGCGCTCGCCTTCGTGAAGTTCATGACGGCGCCCGAGCGCGCCGCCGACTGGAGCATGGCCACGGGCTACGTGGGCATCTCCCCGGCGGCCTACGACACGCCCAAGCTCAAGGCCTACGCCGCCGAGTTCCCGCCGGCCGTGGTCGCCCGCGACCAGTTCCAGTACGCGACGCCCGAGCTCTCCACGTTCCAGACCGGGCGCGTGAGGAAGCTCCTCGACGACGCGATCCAGGCCTCGCTCACCGGCCAGAAGCCGCCGGCCGACGCGCTCAAGGCCGCGCAGGCGGAGGCCGAGAGGCTCCTCAAGCCCTACCGCTGACCGCCCGATGAGGAACGTGTACGGATGGCTGCTGCTCACCCCGGCAGCCATCCTGCTCGTCGGCTTCACGCACTACCCCGCCTTCGCCACGCTCTTCGACAGCTTCTTCTCGACGGGCACGGTGGTGAGGCCGACGAGGTTCGTCGGGCTCGCGAACTACGCGGCGCTCGGCGACGACCCGATCTTCTGGCAGGTCCTGCGCAACAACCTCTACTTCGCGGCCGCCACGATCCCCACCTCGATCGCGATCGCGCTGCTCATGGCGATCTGGGTGAACGACCGGCTGCCCGCGCGGGCGCTGGTGCGCATGAGCTACTTCACGCCCACCATCCTGCCGATGGTCGCGGTGGCCAACCTCTGGCTCTTCTTCTACACGCCGCAGATCGGCCTGCTGGACAAGTTCACCGCGCTCTTCGGCGTCGCCAGCCACAACTGGCTCGGCGACCCCTCGACGGTGATGGGCTGCCTCGCCCTGATGACGGTCTGGAAGGAGGCGGGCTTCTTCATGATCTTCTACCTCGCGGCGCTGCAGTCGCTCTCGCCCGAGCTCGAGGAGGCGGCCAAGGTCGAGGGCGCCTCGCGCTGGTACTACTTCCGGCGCGTGACCTTCCCGCTGCTCATGCCCACCACGCTCTTCGTGCTGGTGAACGCGACCATCAACTCCTTCAAGCTGGTGGACCACCTCTTCATCCTCACCAAGGGCGGGCCGGACAACGCCTCGAACCTGCTGCTCTACTACATCTACCAGGTGGCCTTCAGCTTCTTCGACACGGCCTACGCCTCGGCGCTCACGGTGGTGCTGCTGGCGCTGCTGGCGGGCCTGGCGATCGTGCAGTTCCAGCTGGTGGAGAAGCGGGTGCACTACCGATGAGGGTGCTCGACCGGGAGCTGCCGCTCGTCGAGACGGCGGCGGCATGGCTGCTGGCGCTGCTGTGGGTGGCGCCGCTGCTGTACGCGTTCTGGGCGGCCTTCCACCCGGCGGCGATGGCCACGCACTTCGACCTGACGGGCCCGCTCACGCTCGACAACTTCCGCAAGGCCTGGACCTACGCGCCTTTCCCTCGCCACTTCCTGAACACGGTCATCCTGGTGACCATGATCCTGGCCGCCCAGCTCGTGCTGTGCACGCTGGCAGGCTTCGCCTTCGCGCGCTTCGACTTCACGGGGCGCGACGTCGCCTTCGGGCTGGTGCTGGTGCAGCTCATGGTGATGCCCGAGGTCCTGATCGTGGAGAACTACAAGACGATGGCGAAGCTGGGCCTCGTCGACACGATCCTGGGCGTGGGCCTGCCCTACATGGCGAGCGCCTTCGGCATCTTCCTCATGCGCCAGACCTTCAAGACGATCCCGCGCGAGCTCGAGGAGGCCGCGCGCGTCGAGGGCTGCTCGATGCTGGGCGTGCTCTGGCGGGTGTACGTCCCGCTCGCGCGGCCCACCTACCTCGCCTACGCGCTCGTCTCCGTGAGCTACCACTGGAACAACTTCCTCTGGCCGCTCATCATCACCAACTCGGTGAACACGCGCCCGCTCACCGTGGGGCTCGCGATCTTCGGGGCCCCCGAGTCCGGCGTGGACTGGGCGGTGATCAGCGCCGGGACCCTCATGGCCGTCTCGCCGCTCCTCGTGGCGTTCCTGCTCTTCCAGCGCCAGTTCATGCAGTCGTTCATGCAGGCGGGGATCAAGTAGGCGCCCTCACCCCCGACCCCTCTCCCGCAAGCGGGAGAGGGGAGGCAATATCTGACTCGCACCTTACTGCGGCGCAACATCGATTTTGCTAGACTCGCCCGCAATCCGAACCGCCCCCCTCGCCCCATGACCACCCTCGTCTTCTTCACGATCGCGTACCTCGTCGTCACCATCGCGATCGGCCTGTACGCGGCGAAATTCGTCTCCAACTCCAAGGACTACCTGGTGGCCGGGCGGGGCCTGCCCCTGTACATGAACGTGGCCACGGTGTTCGCCACCTGGTTCGGGGCGGAGACGGTGCTGTCGGTGTCGGCCACCTTCGTGAAGGACGGGCTGGGGGGCATCCCGGCCGACCCCTTCGGGGCGAGCTTCTGCCTCGTGTTCGTGGCGCTCTTCTTCGCGCGCGCCTTCTACCGCATGGACCTCCTCACCATCGGCGACTTCTACAAGAAGCGCTACGGCAAGGGGGTGGAGGTGCTCACGAGCCTCGCGGTGACCGTCTCCTACCTGGGCTGGACCTCCGCGCAGCTCACCGCGCTGGGCATCGTGTTCAACTCCCTCTCCCAGGGCGCCATCTCGCTCGACCAGGGCATCCTCATCGGGGCCGTGATCGTGCTCATCTACACCACCTTCGGCGGCATGTGGTCGGTGGCGCTCACCGACCTCTTCCAGTCGGTGGTCATCGTGCTGGGCCTCATCTACGTCGCCTTGCTGGTTTCCGGGAAGGCGGGCGGGGTGGGCACGGTGGTCTCGCACGCCGCCGAGGCGGGCAAGTTCCAGTTCTGGCCGACCGGGGGCAGCAAGGAGTGGTGGGCCTTCGCGGGCGCCTGGATCACGATGGCCATCGGCTCCATCCCGCAGCAGGACGTCTTCCAGCGCGTGACCAGCGCGAAGAACGAGAACACGGCAGTGAAGGGTTCCCTCCTGGGGGCGCTCGCGTACTTCACCTTCGCCTTCGTGCCGATCTTCCTCGCCTACGCCGCTCTCCTCATCGACCCGAAGATGGTCGAGCCGCTGCTCAAGTCCGAGGGGCGCGAGGTGCAGCTCATCCTGCCCAACCTCGTCCTCAACCACATGCCGATGTTCGCGCAGGTGATGTTCTTCGGCGCGCTCCTCTCCGCGATCCTGTCCACGGCCTCCGGGGCGCTCCTCGCGCCGACGGCCCTCTTCACCGAGAACGTGGTGAAGCCGCTCTTCGGCAACATGAGCGACAAGCGCTTCCTCGTGATGCTGCGCACGGTGCTCGTCTTCTTCACCGCCGGCGTCCTCATCTTCGCGCTGAACAACACCAGCACCATGTACGAGATGGTGCAGAACGCCTACAAGGTGACGCTGGTGGGCGCCTTCATCCCCCTCGTGTGCGGGATCTACTGGCACCGGGCCTCCACCCAGGGGGCGCTGGTGTCGGCGGTCGTGGGCCTGGTCGTCTGGGCGATCTGCGAGAAGTTCTTCGCCGATGCCGACGTCCCGCCGCAGATCGTCGGGCTCGTCGCCTCGGCCCTGGGGATGGTCGCCGGCTCCCTTGCCCCGCAGCTGGTGAAGGACGCCCGGCACGGTACCCACGCCCACTCCTAGGGCGTTTCCGGGGCCCGCCGGCCCGCATACCCCCCTCGCGGAAGCGTTTCGCCCCCGGTTTTCCGCATTTCGTCGCTTTCCCCTTCAGCCGGCCCTTGCGCCTCCTTAATCTGGCGCCAAGTCGAACGCACCCGCCGGGTGCCGAGCCGCGGAAGAAGGAGAGTGACCATGAGCAAACTCGAGAAGCTGGACCTGATGGGTGTCGTTTCCCTGGGCGCCGTGACCGCCGCGCTGCTGGTGGCGTGGATGGTGACCACCCACGACGCCGCGAAGCAGGTCCGCCCGGTCGCCAAGGCCCCGGCCGTCACCTTCACCGACGACGGCAGCATGAAGCTCACGGTGACCGCGGGCCACGAGCGGCCCAGCCAGTACACGGCGGCCGCCCGCTCCGCCTCGGCCGGTCCCGCCGTCGGCCCGTCGCTCGAAGTGGCGCTCCCGCACGCGCTTCGCCCCTGAGGCCGCCATGAGCTCGATCGATCGCGTCATCCCCCCGCAGGCCTTCCGGGTCTCGACCGCAATAACCGGGGTGATCGCGGGTTGGTTTGCGCTCACCTTTGCCTTCACCGTCGCAGGCGTCCTGATCGGCGCCTGACCCCGATCCCCCGTGGAACCACCCCCGCCCGGCTTCGGCCGGGTTTTTTTTGGGGGACGGGTCCCGTCCCCGTCCCTGCACCCGTCCCCTTCTTCCGTCAGGCAGGGGCGCGCCCGGGACCCCCGGCGGCGCGTTTCGTCGCAGGTGGGTGGAAGGGGTCCCGCGGGGTTGCGTAACCTGCGAGAACAAAGAGAAACGCCATGAAACAGACCCGCCCCCTGCCCTTCGCCTGGACCGTTCGCCTGAGCAACGTGAGGTTGCCGCGCCCGACTTCGGGCAGGCCGGAAGCCCCGCCTTCGGCCCGGCCCGGCATCGGCGCCCGGTGGAAGCCGCGCGACCGGGTCAGCGTGGCCGGCAACTGATACCCTTTCCGGCCAGCCCAACCCGCTCCCGACCGCCCGTGACCGACTTCGCCAGGCTCTTCGAGGGACTCACCTTCAAGCGGGTGCTGCTGGTCACCATCCTTTGCGTGTGGGCGGCCGCGGCCATCGTCTGGTTCTTCGCCAACACCTACCTCGACCTGCTGGTGAGCGCCCTGTGCGTGGGCTACACGAGCATGGTGCTCTTCACGGCGGCCACCAACGTCCGCCGCCACCGCCTGCCGCAGTGGGTGATCCAGGTCGCCTCCATCATCGTGGGGTCCTTCCTCGGCACGATGCTCGCCGGCATCGTGAAGGGGCGCCCGCTCGCGACGATGTTCACGGAGCGCTACTACGGCGTGCTCATCACCATGGGCCTGGGCATCGGCTTCGGCTGCATGGCGCTGTGGGTCTACAACTTCCGCGAGCGCGAGTCGCGGCACGCGGCGGAGCTCGCGCGGGCCCAGGCCGAGCGCGCGCAGCTGGAGAAGAACGTCCTGCAGGCCCAGCTCGCGCTCATGCAGGCGCAGGTCGAGCCGCACTTCCTCTTCAACACCCTGGCCAACGTCCAGCACCTCGTGGAGACGGACCCGGCCTCGGCCTCGCGCATGCTCGAGAGCCTCATCCAGTACCTGCGCGCCGCGCTGCCGCGGATGCGCGAGGACGCCACCACCGTCGGCCGCGAGGCCGACATGGCCAAGGCCTTCCTCGACATCCACCGCATGCGCATGGGCTCGCGGCTGGACTACGTGCTCGAGGTTCCCGAGGAGCTGCGCTGCCGTCCGTTCCCGCCGATGATGCTCATCTCCCTGGTGGAGAACGCCATCAAGCACGGCGTCGACCCGTGCTGCGAGGCGGGGTCGGTCACCATCCGGGCCCGCGAGGATGGCGGGAAGCTGCGCTTCTCGGTGGCGGACACGGGCCAGGGCATCGCGCCGCGCAAGGGCACGGGGGTGGGGCTCGCCAACATCCGCGAGCGGCTCAAGACGCTCTACGGCACCGGCGCGCGCCTCGTCATCGAGGAGAACTCGCCGCGCGGGGTCGTCGCCACCATCGAGATCGACGCGGGCCTGCCCGCCGAGGCGCCGCCGCCGGTTGCAGCGGCCGTGGCCGCGGCGGCATGATCCGCGCATGTCCACCGCCGTCAACGCCGTCATAGCCGACGACGAGCCGCTCCTGCGGGCGCAGCTCCGGTCGAGGCTCGCCCGGCTCTGGCCGGAGCTCGCGATCGTCCACGAGATGGCCGACGGCCGCGACGTCGACCAGGTGATCGCCGCGCACGGCCCGCGCCTGTTCTTCCTGGACATCCACATGCCGGGCGTGAACGGCCTGGAGGCGGCCCGCGCCATCGGCAAGCGCGCGCACGTGGTCTTCGTGACCGCCTTCGACCAGTACGCCGTGGAGGCCTTCGAGCAGGGGGCCATCGACTACGTCCTCAAGCCCTTCAACGAGGAGCGCCTCGCGGCCACCGTGGAGCGCCTGAAGGAGCGGCTGGCGGGGGCCGCCCCCGCGCCGATGGAGGAGCTCCTCGCGCGCCTGGCCGGCCGCCTGGCCCCCCGCGCGACCGAGCACCTGCGCTGGATCAAGGCGAGCGTGGGACAGAACGTGCGCCTCATCCCGGTGGAGGAGGTGCTCTTCTTCCAGTCCGACGAGAAGTACACCCGGGTGGTCACCGCCGACACCGAGGCCCTCATCCGCAAGCCCATCAAGGAGCTGCTGGACGAGCTCGACCCCGAGAAGTTCTGGCAGGTGCACCGGGCCACCATCGTGAACGTGGAGGCCATCGCCTCGGTGCGCCGCGGCCTCAAGGACCAGGCCGAGATCGCCCTCAAGGGCCACCGCGAGATCCTCGTCGTCTCGCGCAACTTCACCCACCTTTTCAAGCAGATGTAGCCGGGCCCGTTTCGCCCCGGCCGGCTGCATTTCGTCCCCCGTTTCCTGCATTCCGGCGCCAAACCGTCGCCCCGGCCCCGGGACCGCCCTAATCTGGCCCCATCGAAGGCGTCATCCGGCGCCTGCCGGAAACCAGGGGAACGGACAATGACCACCATCTTCTTCGGCGTTCTGATGCTCTCCGTGGCCATCGCGGCCGTCTCGATCCTCGAGGACTACTGACCGCGGCGGCCCTTCCGGGTATCTTCCCGGGGCCGCCGATCCCGCCATGAAGCCCCTCTCCGATTTCATTCACCGCACGCCCTGGTGGGCCCTCGTCCTGGGGGGCATCGCCGTGCTCGTGGGGCTCGCGGTGCTGGTCACGCCCTTCCACCTCATCCAGTACGGCAAGGTGGGGGCGACGCCGGAGGAGAACCGGGCCATCAAGCGCGAGATCGACAACACCTTCGCCGAAGGCGCCCTGGACGTGGCGAGGAGCGCGATCCTCACCATGCGCAGCGCCACGCAGGATCCCGCGCGCCGCGAGGAGCTCGACCGCGCCCTCGAGGAGCTCGACAACGCGCGCTCCGAGCTGAAGGACGCCGGCCGCGAGGCGCAGCGGGCCAAGCGCGAGGCCGCCGACACCGCTTCCGAGGCGGCGCGCGACGCCGTCACCGCCATCGAGGAGGCCCGCCGAAGCGCCGAGCAGGCCCTCAGGGAGGCCGGCCTCGAGGGCGGCAAGGTGAAGCAGGCCCTCGACGAGTCCCTCAAGGCGGCGCGCGACGCCGAGGAGGAGGCCAGGAAGGCGGCCACCGCCAAGGAYGGCAAGGCGCCGAAGGAGCGCAAGCGGATCGTCATCGGCATGGGCGACAGCGCCAAGCCGCTCGTCGACATCGAGGTGTCGAAGGGCGGCAAGGGCGAGACGGCGCGCATCCAGATCCCCGGGGTTCCGCCGGTGCCCCCGGCGCCCGGCGTGACGCCGCCCGAGCCGCCCGCGGCACCCTCGATCGTGATCACGGACCTGCCGCCGGAGGTGAAGGCGCAGATCCGCCGCAACGTGAGCGGCGACCTCAAGAAGATGGGCCTGGGCGCGGCGCTCGTGCTGCTCTTCATCCCCCTCTTCATCCTGACGGTCGTCGCCAAGTTCTTCATCGACCGCTCGCGCGCCGCGCAGCGCCTGGCCGACCTCAAGCGCAAGGAGGCGGAGTACCACCGCATGAGCCAGCAGGTGACGGAGGCGAAGCTCCAGGCCCTGCAGGCGCAGGTGGAGCCGCACTTCCTGTACAACACGCTCGCGAGCGTGCAGGCCCTCACCGAGGTCGATCCCGCGCGCGCCCACGCGATGACGGGCCACCTCATCCAGTACCTGCGGAACGCCCTGCCCAAGATGCGCGAGTCGATCTCCACCGTGGGGCAGGAGATCGAGCTGGTGCGCGCCTACCTCAACATCCTGCAGATGCGCATGGGCGGGCGCCTCGCCTTCGACATCGCGGTGCCGGAGAGCCTGCTCGCCATGCCCTTCCCGCCGCTGATGCTGCCCTCGCTCGTCGAGAACGCGATCAAGCACGGGCTGGAGCCCAAGCGCGAGGGCGGCAGCGTCCTCATCACCGCCCAGGCGCAGGACGGGAAGCTTCGCCTCGTGGTCTCGGACACCGGGCGCGGCTTCGGGGAGACCGTGGGCGCGGGCGTGGGGCTCGAGAACATCCGCGAGCGCCTCGCGGCCCTCTACGGCGAGGGCGCGAAGCTCACGCTGGAGTCGAACGCGCCCACGGGCGTCATCGCCACCATCGAGGTGCCGATGGACGGGCTGCGCGCGCAGGCCGCCCTGGCGGCGGCCGCGCCCGCAATGCCGGAGCAGGCGAGGACGCGCACGGACAAGGTCCTCTCCGCCGTGGGCTCCGCCGAGCGCACCTGGCGCAAGACGCTGTCGTTCGCCTTCGTGGCGCTCGTCGTGGTGGCGGCCGTGCTCTCGGGCCTCGCCATCTTCGCGGTGATGACGGGAGCCATGCCGATCCAGGTGGGCTCGGAGACGCTCACGGGCCCCGGCGGCGCGCTGATCGGCGCGGCGGGCATCGCGGTCGCCTTCGTCGCGGTCGTGCTGGTGCTCGCCATCGTGGCCGCGCTCATCTACGGACTGGGGTGGCTCTTCCTGGGCCTGGCGATCTTCATCCCCGTGGTGATCCTCATCGCCGCCTCGCCCGCCCTGGCGCCGGTGATCCTGCTGATCCTCGTGATCTGGTGGATCTTCCGCAAGAAGCCGCAGAAGGCCGAGGCCGCGCGCGTGGAACCGGTGATGCCGCCGGCCGCGCCGCCCGCGCCCCCTGCGCCGCCGGTCCCGCCCTCTCCCCCGCCGATTCCCAAGGAATAGCCGCCGGCCGGTTAGAATCGCGGCATGGCCAACCCCACCGCGATAGTCGCTCGTGGTCGCGAATGCGCCGTCCCGGGACAAATGGACTTCCGCGATCCACCGACTGCCAATGAGTAGCCCCACCGCCATCATCGCGGAAGACGAGCCGATCCTGCGCCAGCAGCTCGAGGCGAAGCTCGCGAAGCTCTGGCCGGAGCTCGAGATCATCGCCTCGGTGGAGGACGGCGCCGCGGCGCTGGAGGCCCTGGAGGACCGCGCCCCCGACCTCATGTTCCTCGACATCCAGATGCCGGAGATGACGGGCGTGGAGGTGGCGCGCCACGTCGGCAACCGCGCGCACGTGATCTTCGTGACCGCCTACGACCAGTACGCCATCCAGGCCTTCGAGACGGGGGCGGTCGACTACGTGCTCAAGCCCTACACCGACGAGCGGCTCGCGGTCACCGTCGAGCGCCTCAAGGCCAAGCTCGCGAGCCCGCCGCCGGACCTGGGGGCCATCGTCTCGCAGCTCGCCTCGCAGCTCCGCGGGGCGCCGGGCAAGGAGAAGCTGCAGTGGATCAAGGCGAGCTTCGGGCAGAACCTGCGCCTGATCCCCGTGGCCGACGTGCTCTTCTTCCAGTCCGACGAGAAGTACACGCGCGTGGTCACCGCGGAGGCCGAGGCGCTCATCAAGACGCCCATCCGCGAGCTCCTGGACGGCCTGGACCCCGACGTCTTCTGGCAGATCCACCGCTCGACGCTGGTCAACGTGAACGCCATCGCCGGGGTCACCCGCGACTTCCGCGGCCAGGCGCACGTGAAGATCAAGGGCAAGGACGAGGTCCTCACCGTCTCGCGCATCTACTCGCACCTCTTCAAGCAGATGT
>PQAI01000045.1 GCA_003105245.1 Betaproteobacteria bacterium
GCCGCGTGCGCGAAGAGGAGCTGCGTGGGCGAGAAGCGGCTGGGGTTCGCGTCGGCCGCCTTGTTGCGCAGCCGGAAGAAGGTCACCTGGAAGCCCATCGGCCCCTTCGGCGTTTCCAGGTGCCCGGTGGCGTACCACCACTCGATGCGGTGCTCGGGATGCGCGCCGAAGTCGGCGGGGAAAGCGAGCTTCATTCCCGGAAGAACGGGCGCGTAATCGGCCGCGCGGGCGAGGAAGGCGATGGCGAAGAGCGCCAGGAAACAAGCAGCCCTTCGCACCGTGGCGCCGGGGAAGGGGGTGGGCATCGACATTGGCGTTGACTTGGGTCAGGACGGGCAGGGCCGCGCCGACAATACCATTACCATACCGGTAGGAATCCACGGAGGGAAAATCATGAAACGACTGGTCGTCGCAACGCTCGCCCTTTTCGCGGCCCTGAACGCGCCCGCGCAGGACAAGGCCCTGCTGGAGAAGGCCAAGGCCGAAGGCAAGGCCTCCTTCTACGCCAACATCACCGCCGTCGAGCCCATCATGAAGGCGTTCACCGCCGACACGGGCGTCACCGGCGAGTACACCCGCATCTCCACCTCGAAGTTCGTCGCCACCGCCATCACCGAGTTCGAGGCGGGCAAGTTCATGGCCGACGTCGTGCAGGGTCCGGTTCCGGTGCTGGAGATCCTCAAGGAGAAGGGCGTCCTCGCCTCCTACCGCTCCCCCGCCGCCAAGGGCTATCCGGACTGGGCCACCAAGGACGAGMAGATCACGCTCTTCGGCATCGARTACGTGGCCCTCGTCTACAACAAGGAGCGGGTCAAGCCCGCCGACGTGCCCACGCGCTACGAGGACCTGGCSCTKCCCAAGTGGAAGGACAAGATCGTGATGGCGAACCCCGCCAACCAYCCCACGACCATCGCMTGGCTCATCGGCCTCAAGGAGAACGTCTTCAAGTCCGAGGCGGACTGGCGCAAGTTCCTCGACGGCCTCGCCGCCAACAAGCCGATGTTCGTCGCCTCCTTCGGCCCGACCCCGGCGCCGATCGAAAGCGGCGAGAAGCTCATCGGGATCTCGATGCCCAAGTACATCGTCACCAAGGCGCCGGCGCCGCTCGACTGGGCGAGGATCTCGCCGATGATGGGCACGCCGCGGGCCATCGGCATTTCCGCCAAGGCCCCGCATCCGAACGCCGCCCGGGCCTTCGTGGACTACTGGCTGTCGGCCAAGTCCATGGGCATCCTCGCCAAGGACGTGGGGGAGTACGTCCTGGCGCCCGGCGTCTTCCCGCCCATCGCCGGCATCGACAAGGCGAAGGTGATCCCCATCCGCGAGCTCTCGGACGAGGAAACCCAGAAGTGGGGCGCCGAGTTCAAGAAGATCTTCGACGTCAAGAAATAGGCTGGGCATGGAAATCCGCATCCGGGGGGTGAGCAAGCATTACGTCTCCGAGGGCAAGACGATCAAGGCCCTCGACGAGGTGGACCTCACCATCCCGGCGCGGAAGATCTTCACGCTGCTGGGTCCCAGCGGCTGCGGCAAGACGACGCTGCTTCGCTGCATCGTGGGCCTCGAGATGCCCGACACCGGCGAGATCGCGATCGGCGACGAGCTGGTGTGGTCCCGCGAGAAGGGCATCTCCGTGCCGCCGGAGAAGCGGGGGCTGGGCATGGTGTTCCAGACCTACGCCATCTGGCCGCACATGACGGTGTTCGACAACGTGGGCTATCCGCTGCAGGTGCGCGGCGCCCCGCGCGAGGAGGTCCGCGCCCGCGTGGCCAAGGCGCTCGAGTTCGTCCAGCTCGCGGGCTTCGAGGGGCGGCCGGCGACCCGGCTTTCCGGCGGGCAGCAGCAGCGGGTGGCGCTCGCCCGGGCGCTGGTGGCCGAGCCGCGCGTCATCCTCTTCGACGAGCCCCTCAGCAACCTCGACGCCAAGCTGCGGGAGGAGACGCGCAAGGAATTGCGCGCCTTCCTGGAAAAGCTCCAGATCACGGCCGTCTACGTCACGCACGACCGCGTSGAGGCCCTGGCGCTCTCCGACTCSATCGCCGTGATGCGCGCCGGRCGCATCGTCGAGACCGGCACGCCSGCGAAGATCTACTTCGACGCCGACGACCGCTTCGTCGCGGACTTCATCGGCCGGGCGAACCTCGTCAACGGCAGGGTGCGGGGCGAGGAAGGCGGGCTCACCGTAGTGGACTGCCCGCTCGGCGCCATCGCGTGCCAGCGGCGCGACTTCCCGGCGGGAGGGGAGGCCACSCTGTGCATCCGGCCCGAGTTCATCCACGTCGCCCGCGGCGAGGCCCCGGCCGGGCGMAACGTCGTGAACGGGCGAATCGAGTCGCTCACCTTCGTGGGCGAGCAYTTCGAGACGGARATCCGGGTGGGCGAGTTGACGCTYCTCGCGCGCGTGGACGCGGACGCGAAGTTCGGCGTGGGCGACGCCGTCAGCTTCACCCTGGACCCCGCGCACTGCCTGCTGGTCGCGGCCTGAGGCCCGGTCCGTGAACCAGCCGCGCTCCGCGAAGCTCACCTGGCTTCTCATCGCGATCGTCGGCGCGCTGACGGTCTGCCCGGTCGTGATGCTGGCGCTGGGCAGCTTCTCCGAGGGCCTCACCGCCTTCGGCGTCTTCACGGTGGACAAGTACGTCGACGCCTACACGGACCCGGCCTTCCGCGACGTGATGCTCAACACGGTCGTCTTCGTGGTCTGCTCCTCGGTGCTGTCCACGGTGCTGGCGACCTTCCTCGCCTACCTCAACACCCGCACCGACATCCCGTTCAAGTTCCTGTTCGGCATCCTCTCGATCATCCCGATGATGATCCCGCACCTGCTCTTCTCGGTGAGCTGGGCGCTGCTGCTCAACCCCTCGAACGGGCTGCTCAACCTGGGGCTCAAGGAGGCCCTCGGGCTGGAGGAGGCGCCGCTGAACATCTACTCGATGTGGGGGATGATCCTCGTGGAGGGKCTGCTGGACCTGCCCATCGCCTACCTCATCATCGCGCCGGCCATGGCKTCCTTCGACGTCGCGCTGGAGGARTCCTCGCGCGTCTCGGGGGCGAGCGCGTGGAAGACGCTCTTCCGCATCACGCTGCCCGTCCTTCGCCCCGCGATCCTCGCCGCCTTCATCCTGGGCGTCGTGAGGAGCCTCGCCTCGTTCGCCGTGCCTTCGGTGATCGGCATGCCGGGGCGGGTTCCGGTGCTGGCCACCCACCTCTACGAGATGATCGCCACGGGCTTCGCCACCGACTACGGCAAGGCCGCCGCGGTGGGCATGAGCGTGCTGGCGGCCTCGGTGACGCTCATCGTCGTGTACCGGGCGCTGACGGCCGAGAGCGAGCGGTTCGTCACCATCGCGGGCCGCGGGTTCAAGTCCACGGTGATCGAGCTGGGGGCGGCGCGCATGCCGCTCTTCGCGATCGTGGGCGTGCTCTCCTTCGTGCTCATCGTGCTGCCGGTGGCGGTGCTGCTCTACACCTCCTTCGTGCCCTACTCGATGGTGCCCAGCGCGCGCGCCTTCTCGATGATGACGCTCAAGCACTGGCGCGACGTGCTCGGCGACCCGATCTCGATCCTCGCGCTCAAGAACAGCCTCTTCCTCGCGCTCGTGGGGGCGACCCTCGGCGTGGTGCTGTCGGTCTTCGTGGCCTACGTGATCGTGAAGGTGAAGACGCGCGCGGCGGGGATCCTCGATTCCCTGAGCTACCTCTCGTTCTCCTTCCCCGGCATCGTGATCGGCGTGGGCTTCATGTGGTTCTTCGTGCAGACGCCTCTCTACTCCACGATCTGGGCACTGCTCCTGGGCTACATCGCCACCTACCTCCCGTACGGCATCCGGCCGATGTCGAGCGCCTTCATCCAGATCCACGGCCACCTGGAGGAGTCGTCGCTCGTGTGCGGGGCGAGTCCCTTCGTCACCCTCAAGCGCGTCATCGTGCCGCTTCTCATCCCGGGCATCGTCTCGGGGTGGATCCTGCTCGCCTCGATGTTCGTGCGCGAGCTCACGCTCTCCGTGGTGCTCTCCCGGCCTGGCACGGAGGTGCTCGCGGTGCAGATCCTGCGCTTCAGCGAGGACGGGCTGTGGGGCAAGCTCTCGGCGCTCGGGATCGTGATGATCGCGATCACGACCGCGCTGGTGGTGCTGGCCTCCTGGGTCGGCGGCCGCTTCAAGACGGCCTGGGGGCGGTAGGGCCCGCTCAGGCGTCGTCCTTCACCGCCTGCACCGCTTCCTTCGCGACGGCGGCCCGGCCCGCGGCGGAGGCGCCCAGGGCGCACAGCAGGATCACGCTGCCCGAGAGCGCCGCGAGCGCCAGCCATGGCCAGTGGATCGCCATGCCCCAGTGGAAGCTCTGCCGGTTGACCACGTGCACCAGCACTACGCTCACCGCGGCGCCGGACGCGAGCCCCAGCACGGCGCCGATGATCCCGGCCGCGCCTCCCTCGAGGGAAAGCAACCTGGTGACTTCGCCCCGCGTGAGGCCGAGGTGGCGAAGGACGCCGAACTCGCGGCGGCGGGACCACGCCAGCGCCGCGAAGCTGGAGGTGACGCCGGCGAGCGCGATGAGGATGGCCGCGGCCTCCAGCGCGTAGGTGGCGGCGAAGGTGCGGTCGAAGATGGCGAGCGCGCGGGCGTGGATGAAGCTCGCGTCGTGCAGCTCCGCTCCCGGCACCTGGGCCACGATCCTGCCCGCGGCGGCCTCCACCGTCTTCGCATCCGCCCCGGGCGCGAGGTGGATGGCGATGTCGTTGGCGAGCGTGTCCCCCGCGATGGCGCGGTAGTCCGCCAGGTCCACCAGCAGCGCGCCCCAGGTGCGCGAGTAGTCGCGGAAGACGCCGGCGATGCGGAAGGTCGCGCGCTTGCCGGAGACGGCGAGCGTCACCTCCTGCCCGGCCTTCCAGCCGAAGAGGTCCACGGCGGCCTCCGACACCCAGGCGGTGATGGCCTGGCCCCTGGGCGGCACCTCGAGGGAGTCGGCCTGGAAGCCGCGCAGCAGCGTGGGGGTCACGGGACGCGCGATGATCGTGAGGAGCCCGGCGTGGCCTTCCGGCGTGAGGCGCTCGAAGCGGATGGGGTCGATCCTGCGCACGCCCGGCACCGCCGCGATCTTCGCCTGCGCCTCGGGTGAGAACACCACCGCATCGCCTTGCGGCGCGGCGCGAGCGAAGAGGTCCGCTTCCAGCACGCCGGAAAGCCAGCCGTCGAGGGACACGCGGAAAGAGAAGACCATGATCGCCATCGCGGCCGTGAGCGCCACGCTCACCACGATCCCCGACACCATGGCCGAAAGGTGACCGGGCAGGCTCTTCACCTGCGCGCGGGCCAGCGTTCGCAGCGGCGCGTCGCTCGCGGGCACGCGGTCGAGCAGCATGCGCGAGACGGGACTCACGGCCATCACGGCGGCGGCGAGCGCGAGCACGATGGAGAGGTACCCACCGACAGGGATCTCGCCCGCGGGGGGAAGGAAGGCTCCGACGATGGCGGCCACCGCGAGCGCCGCCGGCCACGACCAGCCGCCGGGCGGGGCGGGGAGGTCGAGGTGGCGGTCCTTGAGCGCCTGCGCCACGTCGAGCCGTGCGAGCGGGCGCGTCACGGCGAGCGCCGCGGCCCCGGCCGTGAGAATTCCCAGCAGGCCGATGATGGCGAGCGCCGTGGGGTCCGGCGAGAAGGTGCTGCCGCTGCCGGAGAAGAATCCCGCGCCCAGGTCGTAGCCGAAGCGCTCGAGCATGGCGCGGCTCGCGGCGAGCCCGAGGAAGGTGCCCAGGATCGCCCCTCCGAGTCCCAGCAGGCTGCCCTCGATGGCGAGGAAGGCGCGCACGCCCCCCGCCGTGAGTCCCAGCGCGCGAAGGAGCGCGAACTCCTGGCGACGGCGCGCGGCCTGCAGCGCGAGCGTCGAGAAGACCAGGAAGCCGCCGGTGAAGAGCGCCATGAGGGCGAGCGCCGTGAGGTTCACGCGGTAGGCGCGCGTGAGCCCGGCCGTGCGCATGGCGGCCTCGTCGGGGCGCACGAGCGCGACACCGGGCGGCAGCAGCGCCGCGATCTCCCTCAGCGCCGCCTCGCGCGCCGCGTCGTTCTTCAGGCGCAGGTCGATGCGGTGGATCACGCCCACGCGGTCGAAGAGGTACTGGACCGCCGCGATGTCCATCACCACCAGCGGCCCGCCGCCATCGAGCGCCGGCAGCGTCCCCGCCACCTTCAAGGGGACGCTACCCTTCGGCCCGCCCAGCTCGAAGGAGTCGCCCACCGCCACCTTCAGCTTCGCCAGCGCCGCCGGGGTGAGCCAGGCCGCGTGCAGGTCCATGAGCGTGGTGGAGCCCTCGTCGTTGCGCTGCGCGGAGCCCTCGGCGAGGAAGCCGGGCTGCAGGCGCGCGGCGCGGAAGGGGTCGATGCCCATCACGCGCACCGCGTCGTTTCGTCCGGCGATGGGCGCCTCCAGCTCCACCGCGGGCGAGGCGACGGCCACGGCGGGATGCAGGGCCACGGGCGCGAAGGCCGCGTCGTCGAAGCCGTTCTTCGGCCCCTTCGCCTGCCAGTCCGCCGTGCCGGCGAGCAACCGCGCGGCGCGGTCGATCTCGTCCAGGGCGGAGGCGTGCAGGGTGTGCACCGCACCGGCCAACGCCACGCCGAGGGCGATGCAGGCGATGGCCAGCAGCGAGCGCCAGCGGTTGCCGGAGAGCGAACCCCGCAAGAGCGTCGCGACGAGCGCCGCGTTCATGCCGGGCCGAGCCGTCGTCCCGCCAGTCGCATCACCCGGTCGGCGGAGGCGGCGGCCACGGCCGAGTGGGTCACCAGCAACCCCGCAGCGCCTTCGCGCTTCACGGCCGCGCGCAGGGCCTGCATCGTGGCCGCGGCGTTGGCCTCGTCGAGGTTACCCGTGGGCTCGTCGGCCAGGACGAGCGAGGGCTTGTGCGCCACGGCGCGCGCCACGGCCACGCGCTGCATCTCGCCGCCGGAGAGCGAGGCGGGCTTGCGCGCTGCGTGCATCGCCATGCCCACCGCCTCCAGCGCCGCGCGGGCGCGGGCCGAGCGCTCCCCTGCCGCGACGCCGTTGAGAAGAAGCGGCAGCGCCACGTTCTCCTCCACCGTCAGGTAGGGCAGCAGGTGGAACGCCTGGAACACGAACCCCACCCGCTTGCGCCGCCAAAGCGCCAGCCCGTCCTCCGAGAGCGCCGTCACCTCGGTGCCTGACACCGTGTCTGACACCGTGACGGTGCCGGCGTCGGCGCGGTCGAGGCCGGCGATGATGTTGAGGAGGGTGGACTTGCCCGCACCCGATTCGCCCAGGATCGCGACGAGTTCGCCCGGGGCGAGGTCGAGGTCGACGGCCTCGAAGAGAGGCGCGCCGCCGGGCCAGGACTTGGCGAGGCCGCGGACCCGGAGCATGGCGGGGCGCCCGGTCAGAACCAGGCGATGATGCCGGTGGCCACGCCCGCGAGGGCGGAGATCCCCGCGCCCCAGAGCAGCCAGTCCTTCTTCGTGAGCACGGTGATCGAGGCGAGCGCGATGGCGATCTGCAGGAGCGTCATGGAGATCGCGAGCTTCTCGTGCGGGTGCAGGGCCTTCTCGGCGCGCTCGCTGAAGGCGGCGGACTCCTTCTCGAGCTTCTCGGCCTCCTTCTGGATCTCCTTCTTCTCGTCCGAGTAGCGCTTGGCCTCGGCGGCGTACTTCTCGGCCTTGGCGGGATCGGCGGCGAGCCCGGCGGCGAACTCCGCCAGGTTCTGCTTCATGCTCTTGGCCTGGTAGTAGTTCCACTGGTTGGAGGCCTGGGTCTTCTTGAGCACGGCCTCGTTCTTGTAGTAGAGCGCCTCGTTCTGGGTGTGGCCCCCGAGGAAGCTCACGATGGCGCCGATGGTGGCGAGCACGGCGGTGAAGATGGCGATGCGCTGTCCCAGGCCCCCGGCCTGCGCCTGGTGCTCGACTTCGTGATCGTGGGGGCCGTGGACGTGGATTCCCTTTCCGGACATGCGATGCGTTGCCTTTCGGTTGCGTGGAGTGGGGCGGCTCTACTGGCCGCTGATGTACTGCTCGAGCTGCGAGATGGTGAAGTCCTGGTCGGCGATGATGTCGGTCACGATGTCGCGGATGGAGACCATGCCGACGACGCGGCCCTCGTCGACCACGGGCAGGTGGCGGATGTTCTTCTCCGACATGAGCGCCATGCAGTCGCGCGTCTTGGTGCGCGGCGTCACGCAGATCACGTTCGCGGTCATGATCTCCTCGACGCGCGTGGTCTCCGAGTGGCGCCCCTTGAGGACGATCTTCCGCGTGTAGTCGCGCTCGGAGAAGATGCCGACGAGCTGGCCGCCGGAGACGACCACCGCCGCGCCGACGTCCTCCTTGGCCAGCAACTTGATCGCGTCGAGCACCGTGTCCTCGGGCTTGACGGTGACCATCTGCCGCTGGGCCTTCGACTTCAGCAGGTCCGTGACGTTCTTCATCGCCGTCTCCTCCTCTACATGTTCGGGTAGTTGGGCCCGCCGCCGCCCTCGGGCACCACCCAATGTATGTTCTGCGTGGGGTCCTTGATGTCGCAGGTCTTGCAGTGCACGCAGTTCTGCGCGTTGATCTGCAAGCGGGGATTCTGCCCCTCCGTGACGATCTCGTAAACGCCCGCGGGGCAGTACCTCGTCTCGGGAGCGTCGTAGCGCGCGAGGTTCACCGCGATGGGCACGGCCGCGTCCCTGAGCGTGAGGTGCGCGGGCTGGTCCTCCTCGTGCGCGACGCTGGAGGCGAAGACCGACGACAGGCGGTCGAAGGTGATCTCGCCGTCGGGCTTCGGATACGCGATGGGCTCGCATTCGGACTTCGGGCGCAGCTGCTCGTGGTCCGGCCCGGGGTGGTGCAGCGTCCAGGGGGCGTTGCCGCCGAAGACCACCTGGTCGATGCCCACCAGGAAGGAGCCCGCGACCAGCCCCCTGGCCATCAGGGGCTTGAAGTTGCGGGCCCGGTGCAGCTCGTCGAAGAGCCAGCTCTTCCCGAAGGCCTCGGGGTAGGCGGCGAGCTCGTCCCGCGAGCGGCCCGCGGCCACGGCCTCGAMGATCGCCTCGGCGGCGAGCATCCCCGACTTGATGGCGGCGTGGCTGCCYTTCACGCGCGCGGCGTTGAGGAAGCCCGCGTCGTCGCCCACSAGCGCGCCGCCGGGGAAGACGAGTTTCGGCAGCGCCTGCAGGCCCCCCGCGTTGATGGCGCGCGCGCCGTAGGCCACGCGCCGGCCGCCCTCGAGGAAGGGCCGGATCGCGGGGTGCGTCTTGAAGCGCTGGAACTCCTCGAAGGGAGAGAGGTACGGGTTGGCGTAGCCCAGGCCGACGACGAGCCCCACGGAGACCTGGTTGCCCTCGAGGTGGTACATCCACGAGCCGCCGTAGGTGTCGTTGTCCAGGGGCCAGCCGGCGCCGTGGATCACGAGCCCGGGCTGGTGCTTCGAGGGATCGATCTCCCACAGCTCCTTGATCCCCAGGCCGTAGACGGCCGGGTCGCGGCCCTCGCGCAGGGCGAACCGCTCCTGGAGCTGCTTGCCCAGGTGGCCGCGGCAGCCCTCGGCGAAGATCGTGTACTTGGCGTGCAACTCCATGCCGGGGGCGTAGCGGGCCGTCTGCTCGCCGTTCTTGCCGATGCCGGCATCGCC
>PQAI01000046.1 GCA_003105245.1 Betaproteobacteria bacterium
TCCGCGCCCTCGCGGGAGGCGAGCGGGAGGGGGAGAGGGCGCGCGTACAATTGGCCCTCGCGCAGCCCGACCCGGCGCGCATCCCGCCCCTCGACGCCATGACCCGATCCCTCGACGCCTTCTACGCGCGCTTCGGCATCGAYCCGTCGGCGCCCGAGACCGCCGACGCCGCCGCCCTCGAGGCGCTCGTGGCGAGGAATCTCGACGGGACCCTCTTCCGCAGCGAGCTCGTGCGGCTTTGCGACGAGATGGCGCAGACGCTCGCCGCCCTCGAATCCACGCGGAAGCGCGCGGCCGACTTCGAGGCCGAGGCGCGCGGCTGGATCGCGAAGCTCGAGGCCGACGTGCGCGCGGTGCAGGAGGAACTTCGCCGCTCGAACGAGGCGCGCGAGGCGCTCGCGAAGGAGGCCGACCTCCTGCGCCTGAACAAGGAGGCMCTCGACCGGCTTCCCTCGCCCGTGCGCCGCCTGCTGCTCAAGCTCGCCTTCGATGCGCGACGTTGACCTGAGCGTCGTCACCTTCCGGCCCGAGACCGAGCTCCTGGCATCCCTCCTCGGAAGCCTCGCCGAGGCCTCCGGGAAGCTGCGCCTGCACCTCCTAGTGCAGGACAACAGTCCCGAGCCCGAGCACCTCGAGGCGATCCGCGCCATGCCCGAGCTGGCGACAGGGGCGTTCGCGGCCGTGGACGTGCAACGCTCCGGGGAGAACCTGGGCTTCGGCCGCGGCCACAACGCCAATGCCCGCCGCGGCAGTTCCCCGTGGCTCCTCGTCATCAACCAGGACTGCATCGTCGAACCCGGCGCGCTCGAGCGCCTCGTGGGGACGGCGGCCGCGGACGACGCGAAGGTGGCCGCCTGGGAGATGCGCCAGATCCCCTACGAGCATCCCAAGGCCTACGACCCCGCCACGCTCGACGCGCCGTGGGCGAGCGGCGCGGCCACGCTCTACCGGCGCGAGGCCTACGAGGCGGCGGGCGGCTTCGACGAGGCGATCTTCATGTACGGGGAGGACGTGGACCTCTCCTGGCGGCTGCGGGCGAAGGGCTGGCGCRTCACCTACCAGCCGCGCTGCGCCGTCGTGCACCGCACCTACCGCGAGGCGGGCGAGGTGAAGCCGCTGCAGGTCTTCGGCGGCGTGCAGACGAACCTCTGCCTGCGCATGCGCTAYGGCGGGCTTGCGCGCATCGCGCAGGGCTTCACGATGCTCGCCGCGGAGATCCTCTCGCCGCGCTCCTTTCCCGGGCGGCGCCGCGGGCTGGCGCTGGCGGGCCTCAAGGCGATCGCGCGCGCGCCGCGCTTCCTGCTCTCCCGAGTCGCTCCCACGAAGGATTTCCGCCCGCAGTTCACCGGCTGGGGCTACGAGACGCGGCGCGACGGCGCGTTCCACGAGTTCCGCTCGCGCCGCGAGAACCCGGACGAGCCGCGCCCCAAGGTCTCCATCCTCATCCGCACGGTGAACCGCACGGCGTGGCTGCGCGAGGCGCTCGCCTCCTGCGCCAACCAGACCTGGGAGAACCTCGAGGTGGTCGTCGTGGAGGACGGCGAGCCCGCCTCGCGCCCGGTCATCGATGCCTTCCGCGGCCGCCTCGACATCCGCTACGAGGCCACGGGCTGCAGCGGCGGGCGATCGCGCGCCGGCAACCGCGCGCTCGCGCTCGCCACCGGCGAGTGGATGAACTTCCTGGACGACGACGACCTCCTCTTCGCCGACCACGTCGAGGTGCTCGTGGGCGCGGCGCTCGCCGCGGGCGCGAAGGGCGCCTACGGCCTCGCGTGGGAGACCAAGACGCTCGTGCACGACCGCGCGACGGCCGAGTACGAGGAGACGATGCACGCCACCGTCCACCGCCAGCCCTTCGACCGGATCACGCTGTGGCACCACAACTACCTGCCCATCCAGGCGGTGCTCTTCCACCGCTCCCTCTACGAGCGCCACGGCGGCTTCGCCGAGGACATGGACCAGCTCGAGGACTGGAACCTCTGGACGCGCTACACCCTGGAGGACGACTTCGTGCTGGTGGAGAAGACCACCTCCAAGTACCGCGTGCCGGCCGAGACGCGCGGGGCGGCGGAGCGCCAGGCGCTCCTGGACGCGGCCTACGCCGACGCGCTCGAGCGCCAGAGGAAGCTGCTGGTCACCGCTTCGCCGCGCGACCTGTCGGACATGGCGGACGCCTACGTGCGCAACCAGGCGCTCATGATGCGCACGAGCCAGGGCGTGAAGCGCTTCGTGCTCGGCAACCGCCTGCTGGGGCCGCTGGCGGCCTGGCGCAAGCCCGTCGTGGAGTGGCTGCGGCGCTGGCGGCTGATCAGTTGAGGGCGCAAGCGCCGGCCGGCGGCGACCGCAGCGGCCGACCTGTGTAGACTGAGCGCGCTCACCAAACGGGATGCCTGCTCCAGCGATGAAATGGCCCACGGTCGAACAGATCTCGGCGATGGCGACGCTGCCGCCCGGATTCCGCTTCGAGTTCCTCGGGCGCGACGACGTCCCCGCGCTCATCGAGGCGATCGGACGCTGGCATCCGGACATCGCCATCGGCGGCGGGAGCTGCTACCTGCGCGAGCGCTTCTACGACGAGCAGGTGCAGTTCCCGGGGGGGCCGGACCGCAACGTCCTCGTCGCGCTGTTCCGGCACGGCGACGAGATGGCCGGCATGTGGTCCTGGGAGAAGGAGCCCGACTCGCTCTCGCTCTACGCCCGCCTGATCGTCATCTCGCCGCAGTACCGAAGCGCCAAGCTGGCCACCACCGTGATGCCGCTGGCGGAGCTGGCGGGCCGCGCGATGGGTGCCGAGTTCTTCTTCGGGCTCGCGACGCTCAAGATCCCGCACATGCAGCACGCGCTCGAGGCGGTGGGATGGCAGCTCATCGGCTTCACGTCCGGATACGACCAGGAGCAGGTCGCCCCGGGCGTGGTCAAGCGCGTGTTCGAGGCCGTCTATTGCAAGGTGCTGGTGCCGGAGGACGAAATCGTGCGTCCCGACCCGGCGAACCTCACGCCGCGGGCGCGCGCGCTGTTCGACGCACTCTTCCCGGCCGCGGCGCCCACGCCGGCTCCGCCTGCCGCGAGCCCGGGGGGTGGGTCGTGAAGTGGCCCGTCATCCAGGCGCTCTCGATGCTGGCGCCCCTGCCTGCCGGGTATCGATACGGAAGGCTCGATCGCGAGCACGTCCCGGCCGTCATCGCGGCGCTCCAGGCGTGGTACCCCCAGATCGCCGTCGGGGGATCCAGCTGCTACCTGCGCGAGGACTTCTACCGCGAGCGGGTCACGCTGGGCGACGATCTCGACAAGGACGTGCACGCGACCCGGATCCTGTACGGCGACGAGATGGTCGGTTTCTGGTCGTTCGAGCGGGAGGAGGACTCGCTCGCCATCTACGGACGCCTGATCGTCGTGGCGCCGGAGCATCGGGGCGCCAGGCTGTCGGTGCACGCCCTTTCCGGCACCGAGAGCATCGGGCGCGCCATGGGGGCAGCCTTCATGTACACGCTCGTCACGCTGAAGGAGCCCTACGGGCAGCGCTCGCTCGAAAGCGCGGGATACCGGCTGGTCGGCTTCTTCCCGGGACGCGACCGGGAGGAAGTCGCGCCCGGCGTGGTGAAGCGCGTGTACCAGGCCGTCTACGCCAAGCTGCTGGCGCCCGCGGACCAGGTGCACTGGCCCGACTCGAAGAACCTGTCGCCCCGGGCCCGGGCGCTCTTCGAACTGCTCTTTTCGGATGCCATCCCGAAGGGATAGTTGATTCTTCGCGCGCGGGCGGCGCCTATAATGGCCCGCATGGATTCGCCATCGCCCTCCGCCGAACTGCCCTTCACCGGCGAGCGCTTCGTGCCCGGCGCGCGCGGCGAGATCTGGATCGAGCACTGGCACCGCTACCACTTCGCGGCGCAGTTCGCGACCGGCCTTCGCGTCGTGGACGCCGCCTGCGGCGAGGGCTACGGATCGGCGCTCCTCGCGCGCACGGCCGCGAGCGTCGTCGGCGCCGACATCTCCGCACAGGCCATCGAGCACGCGCGCCAGGCCTACGGCGCGCGCGCCAACCTCTCGTTCGTCCAGGCGCCGTGCACGAAGCTGCCGCTGCCCGACGCGAGCGCGGACCTCTTCGTGAGCTTCGAGACGGTCGAGCACATCCGCGAGCAGGAGGAGTTCCTCGACGAGATCGCGCGCGTCCTGGCGCCGGACGGACTGCTGCTCCTGTCCTGTCCGAACAAGCGCGAGTACAGCGACCGCCGCGGCTTCGCCAACGAGTTCCACGTGAAGGAGCTCTACCGCGACGAGCTCGCGGGCCTCGTCGCGCGCCGCTTCAGGCACGCGCGCTGGTACGGGCAGCGGCCCAGCTTCTTCTCCGTCATCGCCCCCGAGCCGCACGCCGAGACCGGGCACCTCGCGGAGGTCACCGAGGCCCACCCCTCGGAGGCCTGTTCCGCGCTGGGCGAGCCGCTCTACTTCCTCGTGGCGGCAAGCCGCACCATGGGAACGCTCGGGATGCTCCCCGCCACGCTCTCCGTCCTCGCCGACCGCGACGACTGGGTGCACCGCGACTACGAGAAGGTCATGCGCAACCTCGAGACCGCGGGCGCGCAGCTCGAGGAGATGGCCGGCCACGTCGACACCCTGGCGAAGGCCCGCGAGGAGGCCATGAAGTCCCGCGACGACGCGCTCGCCTGGGCCGGGGAGCTCGAGAGCCGCCTCGCGCAGGCCGAGCGCACCGTCTCCGAGCAGTCGCGCCTCATCGCCGAGCGCGACGGCGAGATCGAGCGCCGCGCGGGCCTCGCCTGGTGGCTTCGCCTGCCCTTCCTTCGCCTCCTCGGCCGCCGCAAGTAGCCGCGGCGCCCCCGCGGGGTTTGGTCGTGGTTCGCTTCCGGGCGATAATTGCCGGATGAACCCCCGCCTCGGGCTGCTCAAGCCCTATCCCTTCGAAAAGCTTCGCGCCCTGCTCGCCGGGGCCGCCCCGCCGGCGGGGCTCTCGCCGGTCAACCTCTCCATCGGCGAGCCCCAGCACCCGACGCCCGCGTTCCTGAAGGAGGCCGTGACCGCGAACCTGGGCGGCCTCGCGCGCTACCCGCTGACCCGGGGGCTGCCCGAGCTGCGCGGGGCCATCGCGGCGTGGCTTCGCCGGCGCCACGGGCTGGAGGCGATCGACCCGGAGACGCAGGTGATCCCGGTGTCCGGCAGCCGGGAGGCGCTCTTCGCCATCGCCCAGGTCCTGCTCGATCCGGGCGAGCACGACGCGCTGGTGGTGTGCCCCAACCCGTTCTACCAGATCTACGAGGGCGCGGCGCTGCTGGGCGGCGCGCGGCCCTGGTTCCTCAACGCGGTCGCCGCCAACGGCTTCGTTCCCGGCTGGGAGCACGTCCCGGAGCACGTGTGGAAGCGCACGCGGCTCGTCTTCACCTGCTCGCCCAACAACCCCAACGGCCGCGTGATGACGCTCGCCGAGTGGGAGCGACTCTTCGCGCTCTCCGACCGGCACGGCTTCGCGATCGTCTCCGACGAGTGCTACGGCGAGATCTACTTCGACGAGTCCGTGCCGCCGCTGGGGGCGCTCGCCGCCGCGCGCAGGCTCGGGCGCGAGGGATACCCGCGGCTCGTGGTCATGGGCTCGCTCTCCAAGCGCTCGAACGCGCCGGGGCTGCGTTCCGGGTTCGCCGCGGGAGACGCCTCGATCCTGGAGAAGTTCGTCCTCTACCGCACCTACCACGGCGCGGCGATGTCCAACACGGTCCAGCTCGCCTCGATCGCGGCCTGGAACGACGAGGCGCACGTGGCGGAGAACCGGCGCCTGTACCGCGAGAAGTTCGCCGCCTTCTTCGACCTCGTGAACCCGGCGCTGCCGCTCGCCCGYCCCGAGGCCGCGTTCTACTACTGGGCCGCRGTYCCCGGCGACGACGAGGCCTTCGCGCGCGAGCTCTTCGCCGCGACCCACGTCACGGTGCTTCCSGGCAGCTACCTCTCGCGCGAGGCGCACGGCGCGAATCCCGGCAAGGGTTTCGTGCGCATCGCCCTGGTGTCCACGGTGGCCGAGGCCGCCGAGGCGGGACGCCGGATCGCGGAATTCGCCCGCGCGCGCTCGGCCGCCGCCACCCCCCTCCGATAACGAAGAACCGACCATGGAAAAACTGCAATCGATCATCGACCTCGCCTTCGAAGCCCGGGCGAACATCACCGCCGCCTCCGCCCCCGACGTGGTGGCCGCCGTGCGCGACGTGCTCGCGGAGCTCGACGCGGGGCGCCTGCGCGTNNGACGAGTCCGTGCCGCCGCTGGGCGCGCTCGCCGCCGCGCGCAGGCTCGGGCGCGAGGGATACCCGCGGCTCGTGGTCATGGGCTCGCTCTCCAAGCGCTCCAACGCGCCGGGGCTGCGCTCCGGGTTCGCCGCGGGAGACGCCTCGATCCTGGAGAAGTTCGTCCTCTACCGCACCTACCACGGCGCGGCGATGTCCAACACGGTCCAGCTCGCCTCGATCGCGGCCTGGAACGACGAGGCGCACGTGGCGGAGAACCGGCGCCTGTACCGCGAGAAGTTCGCCGCCTTCTTCGACCTCGTGAACCCGGCGCTGCCGCTCGCCCGTCCCGAGGCCGCGTTCTACTACTGGGCCGCAGTTCCCGGCGACGACGAGGCCTTCGCGCGCGAGCTCTTCGCCGCGACCCACGTCACGGTGCTTCCCGGCAGCTACCTCTCGCGCGAGGCGCACGGCGCGAATCCCGGCAAGGGTTTCGTGCGCATCGCCCTGGTGTCCACGGTGGCCGAGGCCGCCGAGGCGGGACGCCGGATCGCGGAATTCGCCCGCGCGCGCTCGGCCGCCGCCACCCCCCTCCGATAACGAAGAACCGACCATGGAAAAACTGCAATCGATCATCGACCTCGCCTTCGAAGCCCGGGCGAACATCACCGCCGCCTCCGCCCCCGACGTGGTGGCCGCCGTGCGCGACGTGCTCGCGGAGCTCGACGCGGGGCGCCTGCGCGTGGCCGAGAAGAAGGACGGCGAGTGGATCACGCACCAGTGGGTGAAGAAGGCGGTGCTGCTGTCCTTCCGCCTGCGCGACAACGAGATCATGCAGGGCGGCTACACGCACTACTTCGACAAGGTGGACTCCAAGTTCGCGCACTTCTCGCAGGAGGACTTCGCCGCGGGCGGCTACCGCGTCGTGCCGCCGGCGGCCGCGCGCCACGGCGCGTTCATCGCGAGGAACGTGGTGCTGATGCCCTCCTACGTGAACGTCGGCGCCTACGTCGACGAGGGAACGATGGTCGACACCTGGGCCACCGTCGGCTCCTGCGCGCAGATCGGCAAGAACGTGCACCTGTCGGGCGGCGTGGGCATCGGCGGCGTKCTCGAGCCSCTGCAGGCCAACCCCACCATCATCGAGGACAACTGCTTCATCGGCGCCCGCAGCGAGGTGGTCGAGGGCGTGATCGTCGGCGAGGGCTCGGTGATCTCGATGGGCGTCTACATCGGCCAGTCCACGAAGATCTACAACCGCGCCACCGGCGAGGTGAGCTACGGCCGCATCCCGCCGGGCTCCGTGGTGGTCTCGGGCAACTTGCCGGGCCACGACGGCCGGTATAGTCTCTACTGCGCCGTGATCATCAAGCAGGTCGACGCGAAGACTCGCGCCAAGACCGGCATCAATGAACTACTGAGGGGCGACTAGTCCCGTCGCTCCCGACACGGATCCCCGGAGAGGCCCATGTTCATCGAGAAGCTGCTGCAGCTCATGTCCGAGAAGAAGGCCTCGGACATCTTCATCTCGTCCGGCTCGCCCATCATGATCAAGATCCAGGGCAACATGATGCCGGTGAACCCGCAGATGATGGACGGCGAGACGACCAAGAAGATCATCTACGAGATGCTCACGCCGGCGCAGATCGCCACCTTCGAGAAGGACCTGGAGCTGAACCTCTCGAAGCCCATGCCGGGCATCGGCAACTTCCGCGTCAACGTCTTCTGGCAGAAGGGCTCCATCGCCTCGGTGATCCGCTTCATCACCGCCGAGATCCCCAAGCTCGAGGACCTGAACCTGCCGCCGGTGCTGCTGCAGCTGGTGATGGAGAAGCGCGGCCTGGTGCTCGTCGTGGGCGCCACGGGCTCGGGCAAGTCGACGACACTCGCCTCGATGCTCGACTTCCGCAACCAGATGACGGCCAACCACATCCTCACCATCGAGGACCCGATCGAGTACGTCTTCACGCCGAAGAAGTGCGTCTTCAACCAGCGCGAGGTGGGCAACGACACGCACGCCTTCCACGACGCGCTGCGAAACGCCATGCGCCAGGCGCCCGACTGCATCCTCATCGGCGAGATCCGCGACCAGGAGACGATGCGCATGGCGCTCACCTACGCGCTCTCCGGGCACCTGTGCCTCGCCACGCTGCACGCCAACAACTCCTACCAGGCGATGAACCGCGTGATCAGCTTCTTCCCGCTGGAAGTGCGGCCGATGCTGCTSCAGGAYCTYTCGGTGTCGCTCAAGGCCATCATCTCGCAGCGCCTSATCAAGACSGTSGARGGCAAGCGCACGCCCGCCGTCGAGGTGCTCCTCAACACGCGCAACGTCGCCGAGGCCATCGAGAAGGGCGAGGTGGGCGAGGTGAAGGAGATGATGGAGAAGAGCATGTCGCCGGGCTCGCAGACCTTCGAGCAGGACCTCTTCCGCCTCGTGCGCCAGAACAAGATCTCGGTGGACGAGGCGCTCGCCAACGCCGACTCCGCCACCAACCTGGGGCTGCTGCTGGGCAACTCCGGCATCATGCCGGCCATGGCCGAGCGCGTGAAGAACCCGGTGCCGCACAAGGGGCCGGGCGGCCCGTCCTTCGACGAGTTCAAGATCTCGGAGGAGCCCTCCGAGCCGCGCTTCTAGGGCCCGCGGCCCCGCAGCGCGAGGTACACCCAGAGGAGCAGCAGGACCGGCGCGGCGAACCCGGCGAGGAACGGCGCGAAGTCGAGCGCCGCATCCCACGCGCTGCGCTCCACGGTGAGGAAGTTCCAGACCTTCGCGGCGAGCGGCAGCGCCGTGAAGAGGAGCGTGGGCACCAGGAACCACGCCGTGTTGCCCGCTCCCACCTGCGCCATSCKCGCRCTGAAGAASGAMACCRCCGCSACCACGACGGCCGASAYCGCCCCSGCGGCSGCRCCGAAGGCGGCGTRGACCCACGTGCCCACCTGGTGGATCACGAGGAGGGCGATGGCGGCGGCCACCAGGCGCCGGATCCAGGCGTCGCTCATGCGCGCCATTCTGGCGGAAGGCGGGCGCCCGCCACAAGCGCGGGTAGAATACGGCCTTCCCCGGACCCCGCCCGCGGCGACGACCCCATGAGGCCGATCGAAGAGCTCCTCACGCAGTACGCGGCCTACCACCGCGACCGCCGCAACATCGCGACGCATTTCCTCGGCATCCCGCTCATCGTGTTCGCGGTGGTGCTCTCGCTCGCCACCGTTTCCTTCCCTGTCGCGGGGCTCGAGGTCACGCCGGCGGCCGTGGCCTGCTTCGTTGCGGCGGCGTACTACTTCCGGCTCGACGCCGCCTTCGGCGCCGCCATGGCGGCCGCGTTCTTCGCCATGTGCGCGCTCGCCAGCGAATCGACGGCGCGCCTGGGCGACGGCGGCGCGCTGGCGCTCGCCGCGGCCCTCTTCGTCGTCGGCTGGGCGCTGCAGTTCTGGGGCCACAGGTTCGAGGGCATGAAGCCCGCCTTCTTCGACGACGCGAAGCAGCT
>PQAI01000047.1 GCA_003105245.1 Betaproteobacteria bacterium
GCGCCCTCGCGCGAGGAGCCGCAGCCGAAGTTCTCCGCGGCCACGAGGATCTTCGCGCCCTCGTAGGCCGGGCGGTCGATCGGGAAGTCCGGGTCGGATTCGCGCAGGTCGCGGAAGAGGTAGTTCTCGTAGCCCGAGGAGCGCGGCATGCGCAGGAAGCGCGCGGGCAGGATGCGGTCCGTGTCGACGTTCACGAGGTCGAGCGGGACGGCGACGGCGGTGAGCGTGGTGAAGGGGGTCATATGGCCCTCACCCCGGCCCTCTCCCTGGAGGGAGAGGGAGAAGTTTTCTGACGTCCGTGATGCGGCCTGTGGCCGCGGCGGCGGCGGCCATCGCGGGGCTCATGAGGTGCGTTCGCGCTCCCTTGCCCTGGCGCCCCTCGAAATTGCGGTTGGAGGTCGAGGCGCAGCGCTGGCCCGCCTCGACGAGGTCGCCGTTCTGCCCGACGCACATCGAGCAGCCCGGCTCTCCCCAGCGCATTCCGGCTTCGACGAAGACGCGCGCGAGGCCCTCGGCCTCCGCCGCGCGCTTCACCTGCCCCGAGCCCGGAACCACGAGCGTCGGGACCACGGCCTTGCGGCCTCGCATGACCGCGGCTGCCGCGCGCAGGTCCTCGAGCCGGCTGTTGGTGCACGAGCCGATGAAGACGCGGTCCACCGGCAGGCCCGCCAACTGCTGGCCGGGCGCGAGGCCCATGTAGCGAAGCGCCTTTTCCATGCTCGCGCGCCGCGTGGCGTCCTTCTCGAGCAAGGGATCGGGCACGACGCCGCCCACGCCCGTGCCGTGCTCGGGGCTCGTGCCCCATGTGACCATGGGCTCGAGCGCCCCGGCATCCAGCTCCACCTCGCGGTCGAAGCGCGCGTCGCCGTCGGAAGCCAGCGTGCGCCAGCGCGCGAGCGCCCGATCCCAGTCGGCGCCCTGTGGCGCGCGCGGCCGCCCGTTCAGCCAGGCGAAGGTGGTGTCGTCGGGCGCCACGAGGCCCGCCCTCGCGCCGGCCTCGATGGACATGTTGCAGACCGTGAGCCGTCCCTCGATGGAGAGCGAGCGGATCGCGGGCCCCGCGTACTCGATCACGTGTCCCGTGCCGCCGAAGGCGCCGATGCGGGCGATGAGGGCGAGGATGATGTCCTTCGCGTGCACGCCCGGGCCCGGGCTTCCCGTGACGGTGACTCGCATCGCGCGCGACTTCGACTGCCACAGCGCCTGGGTGGCGAGCACGTGCGCCACCTCGGAGGCGCCGATGCCGAAGGCGAGCGCGCCCAGCGCGCCGTGGGAGGAGGTGTGCGAGTCGCCGCAGACGAGCGTGATCCCCGGCTGCGTGAAGCCCTGCTCGGGCCCCACCACGTGCACGATGCCCTGGCGCTCGTCGCGCAGGGGCAGCAGCGCGATGGAGGCGGCGGCGGTGTTGGCCGCGAGCGTCTCGATCTTCTCGCGCAGGTTCGCGTCCTCGATCCGGTCCCGGTCGCCCGAAGGGGCGTAGTGGTCGGGTGTCGCGAGGCATGCCYCGGGMCGGCGCACCTTGCGKCCCGATTTCCGCAGGGACTCGAAGGCGTGGAAGCTCCCGTCGTGCAGCAGGTGCCGGTCGATGTAGAGGAGCGTGCGCCCGCCCGGGCCCGTGGCCACGGCGTGCGCGTTCCATATCCGGTCGTAGAGCGTGAGGCCCATGGCCACGCTACTTCGGCACGTGCCCCACGGAATCGGCGTACTTCCGCATGGCCTCCTCGCCCAGGTACTCGCGCTCCCAGGCGCGTACCTGGTCGAAGCCGGCAAAAGTATGCAAGTCCCCCAGGGGATGCTTTCGGAAGCCCTCCATGAAGCGCGTCTCGGCCACCGGGCCCTCGGCGCGCATCTGCGCCGCGAGGTCGTGCATGGCGGCGAGCGCCGAGCGCAGCATCGCGTTGGGCGAGATGCACATCGCGATGCCCAGCTCGCGCAGCTCGTCCATCGTGAAGCGCGGCGAGACGCCCGTCATGTTGTAGAACACGGGGCCCTTCACCTCGCGGCAGATGCGCTTCACTTCCTCCACGGAGGTCGGCCCCTCGATGAAGCCGAGGTCGGCCCCCGCCGCGAGGTAGGCGTTCACGCGGGCGATGGCGTCGTCGAGCGAGCCGCCGTGGGCCCCGCGCGCGTCGGTGCGGGCGATGAGCACGAAGTCCGGGTCGATCCCGTTGCGCGTGTCGGCCGCGGCGCGGATCTTCCCCACCGCCTCCTCCAGCGGGATGACGAGGCGCCCGGCCACGTGGCCGCAGCGCTTCGGGCTCACCTGGTCCTCCATGTGGATGCCCGCCACCCCGGCGCCGACGTACTCGCGGATGGTGCGGATCACGTTGATGGCGTTGCCGAAGCCGGTGTCGGCATCGGCGACGAGCGGGATGCGCACGGCCGAGGCGATGTAGCGCGCGTTCGCCACCATCTCCGTCATCGTGGCGAGCCCGACGTCGGGAAGCCCCGTCAGGGAGAGCGAGGTGCCGTAGCCCGTCATGTAGATCGCGTCGAATCCGGCCTGCTCGAGGACCTTCGCGCTCATGGCGTTGTAGCACCCCGGGACGTACAGGGTCGGGCCGCGGGCGATCAGCTCCCGCAGCCGCGTGGAGGCGCGCTTCATCAGTCGGCCTTCACGCCGGAGTCCTTGACCACCTTCGCCCAGGTCTTCTGCTCGGCCTCGATGAGCTTGCGGAACTCCTCGGGCGTGTTGCCCACCGTCTCGGCGCCCAGCTTGTGGAAGCGGTCCTTCACGGCGGCGGAGGTGAGCGCCTTGGCGGCGGCGGCGTGCAGCTTCGCGATCACGTCCTTGGGCGTGCCGGCGGGCGCGAGGAGCCCGTACCAGGTATCGGAGGCGTAGCCCGGCACCACCTCGCCGATGGTCGGGATCTCCGGGTTGCTCTGCGCGCGCTTGCTGCTCGTGAGGCCCATGGCGATGAGGCGCCCGTCCTTCAGCAGCGGCTGCATCGGCAGCAGGCCGTCGAGCGCGAGCTGCACCTGGCCGGCGAGCACGTCCTGGCGCGCCTGCGTGGAGCCCTTGTACGGCACGTGCACGATGTCGATGCCGGCCATGGACTTGAAGAGCTCCATGTTGAGGTGGGTGGCCGAGCCCATGCCCGCCGAGCCGTAGTTGAGCTTGCCGGGGTTCTTCTTCGCGTAGTCGATGAGCTCCTTCAGGTTCTTCGCCGGCACCGAGGGGTGCGCGACGATCATCTGGTGCGTGTTGGCCATCACCGTGACGGGCTCGAAGCCGTTGACCGGGTCGTAGGTCTTCTTGTTGGCGTGGATCATCGGATTGATCACGTGCGACGGGCTCACCGCGAGGAGCGTGTAGCCGTCGGCGGGAGCGGCGGCCGCGATCTCGGTGCCGACGAGGCCCCCGGCGCCGGGCTTGTTCTCCACCACGACGGGCTGGCCCAGCTCCTTGGAAAGGCCCTCGGCCACCGTGCGCGCCAGCGTGTCGCCGGTGCCGCCGGCGGCGAGCGGGACGATGATCCTGATGGCCTTGCTGGGGAAGTCCTGCGCGGGGGCGGCGAAGGGGATGGCGAGCGCGGCCAGGGCGGCCAGCGTGACGAGGGTGCGGCGCTTCGACGGCATGGTTGTCTCCTCCGGGGTTTATGGTGGCAATTCTATCAACGCGGGCTCGCCCTTTCGCGGCCGGTTCGTGCAGAATCCGGGCCTGGCCCATTGCGGAGCGCGATGCCCATGAGCACCCTTCGCCCCGAAGTCAGCGTCGAAAGCCTCAACCGCATGGGCGGGGAATACCTGCCCGGCTACCTCGGCGTCGAGATGGTCTCGGTCGCCCAGGGAGAGCTCTCGAGCCGCATGGCGGTGAAGAAGCTGCACGTGGCGCCCAACGAGTTCCTGCACGCCGCGAGCGTGGTGGCGCTCGCCGACACCACCTGCGGCTACGCCACGATCGCGCACCTGCCCGCGGGCGCGGCTTCCTTCACGACCATCGAGCTCAAGAGCAACTTCCTGGGCACGGTGCGCGAGGGGAGCGTGGCCTGCACCGCCACGGCCCAGCACCTGGGCAGGACCACCCAGGTGTGGGATGCCGTGGTGACCGACGCGGCGAGCGGACGCAAGATCGCGCTCTTCCGCTGCACCCAGATGATCCTCTGGCCGAAGGCCTGAGCGTCTCCCGGGCCGGCGGGCCTTCAGCCCGCCGGCACGACGGTGACGAGCGCCGGATCGCCGGCCCGCTCCAGGATCGCCCGCACCCACGCCTGCCATTCCCCGGCGAACGCCTTGCGGATCGAGGCTTCGGCGCCGGGGAGGAGGGCCGGTTGCATGAGGTCCTTGAGCGCGGCCGGCCGGGGCACCGTCTCCGGATGGTAGTCGGCCTCGGCGGAAGCGTTCGTGTCCAGCCGCGTGATCCGCATCCTTCCCGTCATCGGGACGCCGAAGCGCAGAAGCCCCTGGCGCGAATAGCGGTTGCCGAGCCCCTTGAAACCCCCTTCGTTGGCCGCGCCGGTGACCAGGCCAGCCACGTTGCCCACGACGCCGGCCACGCCCTCCTCGAGCGGATCGCGGATCTCGACCAGCAGTTCGCCGCGGCAGGGCAGGCCGCCGGGGTAAAGGCGCGCCAGGGCCGCGCGCGTCATCAGGTAGGCGCCGGCGACCGTGGGGCAGGAGTGCCCGGCCAGCTTCACGGCGTCGAGGTACGAGTACTCGATGACCCCGTCCGAGGCGGCCCCGAGGGTTTCGGCCAGGGGGTCGTACATCGCGATGGGCGGCACGGCATCGAAGAAGGCGGGTGCATGCATGGGTCGTGAGACTAGCCGATGGTGACCTGGAAGTCCGGGTCGAAGCGGGGATTCTCGTTGACGCCGTCGCGGGAATAGCCGCGCGGGTTGCACACCACGCGCGTGCCCTTGCGCACGTAGTCGTGGCTGTCGTGGGTGTGCCCGTGCACCCAGAGGGACGCCCGGCTCCCGTCCAGGAGGCGCTCGGCGTCGGAGACGAAGCACGCGTTGAGCGGGGAGCCGGCGAAACGCGGGTGGATGCTTCCGGGCGACGGCGCGTGGTGCGTGACCACCACCGTGGGGCCGTCGAGCGGCTCGGCGAGCTTGCGCTCGAGCCACGCGGCGTGGGCACGGAAGAGGTCCGCGGAATCGGCCGGCATGAAGGGCGCCGCTGCGTCGTCGGCGAGGCGGATGCGCGTGAAGTCGCGCACGTGCAGAAGCGCCTCCTCGATGGCCTCGTCGCGCATCTCGCCCTCGCCGAAGAGCAGGAAGTCCGTCCACAGCGTGGCACCCAGGAAGCGCACGCCGCCGATGAAGGCCTCGCCGCAATCGAGCACGCGCACGTCGGTGCCGAGGGCCGCGCGGCGCAGCTCCCCCGGCGTGCCGGCGATGCTGCCCCCGTAGAAC
Source organism: Betaproteobacteria bacterium (assembly GCA_003105245.1). Taxonomy (GTDB): domain Bacteria; phylum Pseudomonadota; class Gammaproteobacteria; order Burkholderiales; family Usitatibacteraceae; genus FEB-7. Next base: position 5,358 of record PQAI01000047.1, read on the forward strand.
TCGTGGTTGCCGGCCACGAAGACCACCGGCTTGCCCAGGCCGGCCGCCCAGGCGATCGCCTCGCGCGGACGCGCCACGTCGCCGGCGAGGATCACCACGTCGGCGTCGTTGCGCGGGACCTCCAGCGGGCCGCAGCTCAGGTGCAGGTCGGACAGGATGTGCAGCTTCATGGCTCGCGGGCTTCGCGAAGCGCGGCCGGGGAGCGCGACTTGAAGATGTGCGAATAATACGCCTTCAATCCACCAAGGCAACCGCCACCCGCCGCGCCTTGCCCGGCGGGGGCCACGCCCGCGGGGGCGCCCGTCAGGGCGCCTTCACCAGGTCCACGCGCCGGTTCTTCGCGCGTCCGGCCTCGTCGTCGTTGCCCGCCACGGGGGCGAGCGGGCCCACGCCGTAGCCCCTCAGGCGCGCGGCGTGGATGCCGTAGGCGGCCACGAGCTCGGCGGTGACGGCCTCGGCGCGCGCCTGCGCGAGGCGCATGTTGTCGTCGACCTTGCCCACCCAGTCGGTGTGCCCCACGACCCACAGCCTGAGGTTGGGTTCGGCCTTGAGGAGCTTGGCCACCTCGTCCAGCGCGGGCTTCGACTCCGGCTTCACCACGGACTTGCCGGTGTCGAAGAAGATGCCGTAGACGGCCACGTGGCCCGTGGCCCGCAGGTCGTTGGACATCGCGGCGGCGTCGGCCACGACGTACTGCTTCATGGCCCCCTTCTCGATGGTGCGGATCCAGATCCTGCCGTTGCCGCGCTGGACCTCGGCCCACACCTCGCGGCCGTCGAGCACGACGCTGCCGGTAATCCAGTTGTTGGGCAAGGTGGCGGCGACGCTGCCGCCGATCTTGATGAGTGCGTCCTCGTAGTTGCGCAGGATCGCCACGGCGCCGGGCTCCTGCTGGCCGCGCTCGAGCGCGTAGGTGACGAAGTTGAACTTGCCCTCCTGGCGGTTCTTCTGCCCCTTGAGGAGCTTGAAGTCGTAGCCGTCGAACTCCGCGCTCTTGCAATCGGCGATGAAGTAGCCGGGCATGCGCACCGGGAAGAGGGCAGGGTCGGTGCAGCCCTTCTTGTCGGGCTCGGCGAAGGCGCTGGCGGCGAGGCCCAGCGACGCGGCCAGGAAGAGGCGGGCGATGTTCTTGTTCATGGCGGTTTCCTCGGGTGTCACGATGGAATTCAAGGGCCATGCTAGGTCGCGGGGGCGGGCGGGGAGTTGTCTTGGCGCAGAGGCCGCGCAAATAGGGCCGGGAGCGGATTACCATGGCCGGACTCTTGCCTCGGGAGACCTCCATGGACCGGATGACCCGCCGTCATGCCCTCGGCGCGCTCGGCGCCATCGCCCTGGGCGCGGCCCTTCCCGCCCCGGCCCAGTCGCCGCGAGTGCAGAGCTGGCCCCTGGGCACGGCCCGCCGCACCGGCATCCACGACGTCGCCCCGGCTCCCGACGGGGGCGTCTGGTTCAGCGCCCAGGCGAGCGGGCACCTGGGCTGGTTCGATCCCGCCAAGGGCAAGACGGAGCTCATCGACCTGCTGGGCAATTCCTCGCCGCACGGCGTGATCCAGGGGCCGGACAAGGCGGCGTGGCTCACCGACGGCGGCGCGCAGGCCATCGTGCGCGTGGGCTGGCCCGACCGCGGCGTGCGCGCCTACCGCCTGCCGGAGGGCACGCCCTACGCGAACCTCAACACCTGCGCCTTCGATGGCGACGGCGACCTCTGGTTCACGGGCCAGGGCGGGGTGATCGGCAAGGTGACCGTGAAGAGCGGCAAGGTCGAGGTGTGGGACTCCCCGCGGGGAAGCGGGCCCTACGGCATCTGCGCGACCCCCTCGGGCGACATCTGGTACTGCTCGCTCGCCGGGTCCTTCATCGCGAAGGTCGACCGCAAGACCGGGGAGTCGATCGTCGTGGAGCCGCCGACGCGAAGGAACGGCGCCCGCCGAGTCTGGAGCGACAGCCGCGGGCGCATCTGGGTGAGCGAGTGGACGAGCGGCAATCTCTCGATGCACGACCCGGCATCGAGGAGCTGGCGCACCTGGAAGATGCCCGGCAACAACCCGCACGCCTACGCGGTGTACGTGGACGAGCGCGACGTCGCGTGGGTCGCGGAGTGGACCTCGAACGCCGTCTATTCCTTCGACCCGCGCACGGAGAAGTTCGAGCGCTTCGACTTCCCGCGCCCCGGCACCAACATCCGCCAGATCCTGGGCCGCAAGGGCGAGGTGTGGCTGCCCGAGAGCGGCACGGAGCACATCACCGTCATCCGCACCGCCACGTGATTCTCCCCTCTCCCTTGGGAGAGGGGTCGGGGGTGAGGGTGCGGCCTCAGGCGTCCGTAGGCGTCTCCACCGTGAGCGATCCGCTCTCGAGCGCGCGCTCCGCGATCGCCTTCAGCCGCCCGTCCTGGTTGCGCTCGAGCGCGCGCAGCGCCCGGCGCGTGCGCCGCATCGCCATCGTGATGAAGATGCGCGCGTTGTCGACGTCGGCGGTGGCTTTCTCGGGACCTCCGGCCTTGCCGATGGCCCAGGTGGCGCGCGACAGCGCCGCGGTCGACAGGTAGATGTCGATGGCGCTGTTGGCCAGCCGCTCCTGGTGGAACTGGCGCTCGATCACGTCCTTGCCGTGCGTCATGAGGAGCTTCTCGACCGCGCCCGACAGGTCGTGGACGGCCTTGCACACCAGCTCGGCCTCCTCCTTGAGCGCGGGGTGCACGTGCGTGAGGGTGCAGGGGCCGAGCTGGCGCTTCACCTTGCCGCCGAGATAGGAGCCGATGGCGCCCAGGGAGCGCAGCGGGTCCTTGAAGGCGCGCCCCAGCTCCTTCAGGTTCTCCCCGGGCTGCTGCAGGCCCGAGAGCGCGACGAGGGCGCGCAGGACCTCGTTGGTGCCCTCGAAGATCAGCATGATGCGCGAGTCGCGCACCGCCTGCTCGTACGGGTACTCCTTCGAGTAGCCCAGGCCGCCGGCCACCTGCTGCGCCTCCAGGGCGGCACGCAGCGCGAGCTCGGAGCCGTACACCTTGCAAGCGGCCGTCTCGAGCGAGAAGTCGATGCCTCCGCGGTCCACCATGGAGGCGCAGAGGATCCACGCGGCATCCAGCGCGTAGCACTCGGCCGCGGCGAGCGCGAACTTCTTCTGCAGGATCTCGAAGGATCCGATGGGCCGGCCGAACTGCTTCCTCTCCTTCGCGTAGGCGAGCGCGAGGTCGAGGATCTTGCGCGTGCCGCGGGCGGAGGCCGCCGAAAGCCCCAGGCGGCCCGAGTTGAGGATCTCGAGGGCGATCTTGAAGCCGCCGCCCACCTCGCCCAGGCGGTCCACCACCGGCACCCGCACGTCCTTGAACGACACGGTGCGCGTGTCGCTCGCCTTGATGCCCATCTTCTCCTCGACCTTGCCCAGCGACACGCCGGGCGCGTTGGCGTCGACGATGAAGGCGGTGACGCGCTGCTTCTGCTTGCCCTCGACCTCCACCGGCACCTTGGCGAAGACGGTGAAGACGCCGGCGTAGCCCGCGTTCGAGATCCAGATCTTCTCGCCGTCGAGGACGTAGTGCGTGCCGTCGGCCGAGGGGACCGCGGTGGCGCGCATGGCCTGCGCGTCGGAGCCGGAGCCCGATTCCGTGAGGCAGAAGGCGGCCACGCGCTCGCCGCTCGCGCACTGCGGGAGCCAGCGCCGCTTCTGCTCCTCGGTGCCGAAGAGCGTGATGCCCTTGCAGCCGATGGACTGGTGGGCGCCGAAGTAGACGGCGAGCGCCCCGTCCACCGTGCCCACCTCGCCGAAGACGCGGCTGAAGAGCACCGCGGAGGCGCCGAAGCCGCCGTACTCCTCGGGAATGTTGAGCCCCATCATGCCGAGCTCCGCCATGCCCTTGCGGACCTCGTCGGGGAAGCGGCCCTCGCGGTCCATGTGCGCGGAGTCCACCGTGGCCGCGGCCCAGGTGCGGAAGGAATCGAGGACGGCGTTGAGGCTCTCGCGTTCCTCCTGCGAGAGCTCGGGGAAGGGAAACACCAGCTCTTCCCGGATCTCGCCCAGGAAGACGCTGCGGGTGAAGGAGGGGTTGTGCTCGGGATCGGCGAGATGGGAGGTCATGCCAGAGACCCTAGGCAATGGTGCGGCGCATCAATTTGACCGGGGACAACTGAGGGCATTTCCCCTCTCCCTTGSKASAGGGGTTGGGGTGAGGGTCAGAGATACCCCAGCGTCCGCGGCAGCCAGAGCGCCAGCTCGGGCACGAAGGTCACCAGGAACATCGTCCCGGCCATCGCCGCCACCATCCACAGCACCCAGGGGATGGTGGACTCCATCGACACCCCGGCCATGCGGCAGGTCACCATGAGGTTCACGCCGAGGGGCGGGTGGAACTGGCCGAGCGCCATGTTCATCGTGATGACCACGCCGAACCACACGAGGTTCCAGTCGAAGTGCATCGCGATGGGAATGAGAAGCGGAAGGAAGATGAAGTAGATCGAGATCGCGTCGAGGAACATCCCCGCGATGAGCAGCAGCACCTGGATGCTGACCAGCATCGCGATCTCCGGCAGTCCCGCGCCCAGCATCGCCTTGGCGAGGTGGTCGAAGGTGCCCAGGGTGTTGCTCGCCCAGGCGAAGACGCTCGCGAGCGCCACCACGGTGAGGATCACGGAGGCGATCTCGGCCGACTCCACGAGGACGTCGTAGACGGCGCGCCAGCTCAGGCTGCGGTAGACCACCATCCCCACGAAGAAGCCGTAGAAGACCGCGACCACGGCGGCCTCGGTCGGCGTGAAGTAGCCGCTTCGCATGCCGCCCAGGATGATGACGGGCGCGGCGAGTCCCCATCCCGCTTCCCGCAGGCTCTTCCAGAAGGGCGGGCGCTGCTCCCCGGTGGGCTGCTCGAAGCCGTGGCGCTTCGAAAGCCACCACGCGACCAGCATGAGCGTGGCGCCCGAGAGGATTCCGGGGATCATTCCCGCGGCGAATAGCGCCGGCACCGAAGCCTGCGGCACGAGCAGGCTGTAGACCACGAACGCGATGGAGGGCGGGATGAGGATGTCGGTCGATCCGGCCGCCGCGATCACGCCCGCGGTGAATTCCTTCGGGTAGCCCGCCTTCACCATCGAGGGGAGCATCACCGCGCCCACGGCCGCGGAATCGGCCGGGCCCGAGCCCGAGATGCCGCCCAGGATCATCGCCACGAGGATCGCCACCATCGCGAGCCCGCCCTGGCGCTGGCCGACGACGGAGGAGGCGAAGCGCACGATCGTGGTGGCCACGCCGGCGCGCTCGAAGATGAGCCCCGCGATGACGAACACGGGGATGGCCATCAGCGGGTACTTGGCGATGCCGGTGTAGACGTTGGTGGGCAGCGACAGCATCCCCAGGCCCGTGGCGGCCACCACCGCCGTGCCCGCGAGCCCCATCGCGACGGCGAGCGGCACGCCCGAGAACATGAGCACCACGAAGATGCCGAAGAGGACCCAGTCCATCAGTCCGCCCTGCGCGCGAGCAGCAGCGCCAGCCGCACCGTGATGAGGACGCAGATCGCCGGAAGCCACGCCGTGTACCACCACTGCGGCACGCCCAGCGAGGGCGTGGTCACCTCGAAGCGGTAGTCGTCCCACGCCATCTTCGTGCCCAGCACGGCGAGCAGGCCGAACATCGCGAGCGAGGAGAGGAGCGCCAGGCGGCGCGCGGCCGTGCGCAGCCGGGGCGCGCGCTCGACGAAGTAGGTGATGGCGATGTGGTGGTTCTTCGCGAAGGCGTGCGAGGCCCCCACCAGCGTCATCACCACCATCAGGAAGATCGACACCTCCTCCGTGAAGGCGAAGGAGATGTCGGTGAAGTAGCGCACGAGGACGTTGGCCATCGTGATGAGGCACAAGAGCCCCATCGAGACGGCCATGAGCAGCCGCTCGAACGCGGAGAGCGCCCGCTCCCCGCGGCCCGCTTCGTCCTCGTGCGCCAAGCGGCTAGCGCTTCGCGATGGCCGCCTCGGCCTTCTTCACCAGGGGCTCGCCGATGCTCTTCGCCCACTTGTCGTAGACGGGGCGCGTGGCCTTCACGAAGGCGTCGCGCTGCGCGTCGTTGAGGGAGGTGACCTTCACGCCGCTCGCCTCGATCTGCTTGAGCACCTCGTTGTCGCCGCCGGCGATGCCCTTGCGCGCCTTCTCGACGTTCTCCTTGCCGGCCTGCAGCGCGGCCTGGCGCACCGCCTCGCGGTCGGCGGGGGTCCAGCTCGCCCACACGTCCTTGTTCACGACGAAGATGAGCGGGTCGGCCACGTAGTGCCAGAGCGTGAGGTGCTTCTGGCCGATGGTGGAGAGCTTGGCGGCGGTGAACACCGAGAGCGGGTTCTCCTGGCCGTCGACGGCGCCCGAGGAGAGCGCGGCCTGGGTGTCGGCCCAGCTCATCTGGGTGGGGTTGGCGCCCAGCGCGGAGAAGGTCTCCAGGAAGAGCGGCGAGCCCACGAGGCGGAACTTGAGGCCCTTCATGTCCGCGGGCGAGGTGATGTCCTTCTTCGAGTTGGACATCTCGCGGAATCCGTTCTCGCCCCAGGCGAGCGGGACCACTTCGCGCTTCTCGAGGATCGAGAAGAGCTCCTTGCCGACCTCGCCCTGGGTGAGGGCGTCGATGGCCTTGTAGTCGGGCATGAGGAAGGGCAGGGCGAAGAGGTTCAGCTCCTTCACCTGCGGMGACCAGTTGATGGTCGAGCCGATGGCGAGGTCGATGGTGCCCTGGCGGATGGCGGTGAATTCSCGCGTCTGGTCGCCGCCCACGAGCGAGGTGCCGGGGTAGAGCTTGATGACGATGCGGCCCTGGGTCTTCTCCTTCACCAGCTCCGCCCAGCGCTCGCCGGCCTGCCCCCAGGGGAAGGCGGTGCCCAGCACGGTGGAAAGTCGGTATTCGGCCCGGTAGTTCTGGGCCATGGCGGGCAGGCAGGCCCCCATCAGGACGGCCGCACCGGCGGCCAGCACTCTACGACGCAGCATTTTCCACTCCTCGTCTCACGGTAATCGAAGGATTATCGCCAACCGGCAGCCCGGGGGGCAACCGAAGGACCTAGCGGACGTTCCAGAGCCCCACGTCGGAGACGTGCAGGCCCATGGCGATGTCGCCGCCGGGATTGCCGCGTAGGACCTCGTGCAGGACGCCGAAGTCGGTGAC
>PQAI01000048.1 GCA_003105245.1 Betaproteobacteria bacterium
AGCGACTGGTACTCGTCGATGCTGGAGCGGCTGGGCGCCGCGATCTGCACGAAGGCGAGCCGCCCTACCCACGACGGCTCCGTCTCGAGGAAGCGCTCGATGGCCGCGAAGCGCTCCAGGATGCCCTTGGTGTAGTCCAGGCGGTCCACCCCCACCCCGAGCTTTGCGTCGGCAGGCAACCCCAGGGCTTCGCGGATGGCGCGGCGGCACTCGGGAACGGGTGGCTGGTCCGCGAGGCCCTTGAGCGGCCACTCGATGGAGATCGGGTAGCGGTGCACTTCGGTGGGCTCGCCGCCGTAGGAGATCGTGAAGGTCTCGCGGTCGACCCTCGCCTCGAGGTAGCGGTCCACCGTGTCGAAGAAGTTGTTGCAGTGGAACTGCGTGTGGAAGCCCAGGATGGAGGAGCCCAGCAGGCCCGCCAGGAGCTCCTCGCGCCACGGGCAGACCCCGAAGGCCTCCGGGTTGGGCCAGGGGATGTGCCAGAAGGTGATGATCGTCGCCTCCGGGAGCTGCTCGCGGATCATGCGCGGCAGGAGCGCGAAGTGGTAGTCCTGCACCAGCACGATCGGGTTGGGCGTTCGCGACTCCGACACCACCGTTTCGGCGAAGCGCTTGTTCACCGCGCGGTAGTGCTCCCAGTCGGAGGCGCGGAACACGGGGCGCGTGTGGGCGATGTGGCACAGCGGCCAGAGGCCCTCGTTGGCGAAGCCGTAGTAGTAGCCGGCCTCCTCCTCCTTCGTGAGCCAGACGCGGCGGATCTGGTACGACGGGTTCTCGGGAGGCACCTGGACGTGGTCGCGCGCGTCGACCACCTCGCGGTCCGCATCTCCCGCCCCGTGGGCGATCCAGGTGCCGGAGCAGGCGCGCATCACCGGCTCGAGGGCCGTGACGAGCCCGCTCGCGGGCCGCAGCACCTCGAGGCGCTCGCCGCGGCGCACGTGGATGTAGGGCTCGCGGTTGGAGACGATGAGGATCTCGTCGCCCTTGAGGTCCTGGCGCAGGATGGTGCGCAGGGTCTCCGGCACCCAGCTCATCTGCGACTCGTCGCGCAGGCGCCGCTCCGTCTGCAGGTCCTGCACCAGCGCCTCGAGGTCGCGGGCCAGGGGCTTGAGCTCCCGCGCCCGCGGCTCGGGGTTCTGCGCGAGGAGCTGGCCGCGGATGAGGGCCTTCATGCCGGCCACCCAGCCGCGCCACGAGATCTCCGCGATCACCACCGTGACGAGCGCGATCACCAGCCCGATGCCGGTGAAGAGCCAGAAGATGTACTTGCGGGTGTCGGCGCTCCGGCGCTCGACGAAGCTCATGTCGTGGACGATCACGAGCTCGCCCACGCGCGTGCCGTCGACCACCACCGGGTTCATGGCCACGTGCAGCGACCCGCCGGCGAAATGGTGGACGCGTCCGCCCTCCTCGGGAGGTAGCCCCGGCGCGCGGCAGGCGATGTCGCGGGGAAGCGTCACCGTGCGGTAGGCGAAGTGCCCCGTGGCGTCGCAGTAGCCGATGGCGAAGAGGCGCTCGTCCTGGATGAGGCGGCTGAAGGTCGACTCGATGCGCTGCTGCCGCACGCGCTGGCTCAGGTCGGCGGTCATGGCCTCCGCGAGCGGCTCCTGGACGGCGGCCGTGATGAGCTTCGTGCGGATGTCGAGGTCGCGCACGAACCACTTGAGGGTGAGGTCGTCGACGAGCGGCGCGACGGCGTAGGCGATGGCGCCCAGCACGACGACGAGGGGAAGGATGAAGCGAAGCGAGAGCCGCATGGCCCGGGATCCTGCCGGCACGCCCGCGGGAGCTTCTTCGCGGCTGCGGTGGCGTGCGTTTCCGGCCCCCCCGCGCTCTTGTTGGGGGGATGAACGGGCATTTTACCCGCACCGCCCCGCGGCGGGGTGGGCCCTCAGTCGACGGGCGTGGCCTCGGGCTTCCTGAGCCCCAGCCAGGCGAGGAGCGAGAGCGCCACCGCGATGAGCGCCATGCCCGCGAGTTCGTGCGGCGGCGGGCGCTCGCCCAGCTGCAGCCACGAGGCGGCGACCGCGATCACGGGGATGGCGAGCGTGTTGAGCCCCGTCACCCCCGCCGGCGCGTGCGAGAGGACGTAGGTCCACAGCCACCATCCGCCGGCCGTGGCGAAGACCGTCGAGTAGGCGAGCGCGAGGCCGTACTCGCCGTTCCACGCGACCGCCGCGTGCGGGTGCGCGGCCGAGAGCAGCACGAGGGGAATCGAGCCGAACGCGAGCTGCCACGCCGTGAACGTGAGGGGCTCGGCGTCCTTCGTGGGCCAGCGCTTGGACATCACCGCGGCCAGCGCCCAGACGGCACCGGAGCCCACGGCGAGGAGGCTTCCCTCCAGGCTCGTGAGCTTCCACGGGGAGACGATGAGCAGGAGCCCCGCGAAGGCGAGCGCCACCGAGAGCCACTGCGCGCCCCTCATGCGTTCGTGGATCATGAGGTGCGCGAACACGATCATCCAGAAGGGCATCGTGTAGGTGAGCACGGAAGTCTTGCCCGGGCCGGCGGTGAGGAGCGCGTAGTGCGAGAGGATCACGAAGGCGCCGACCTGCACGAAGCCCAGGACGACGGCCATGCGGTAGCTCGAAAGCGTGAGTCGGCGCCCGGTGGCCGCGATGATCGCGAAGAGGAGGATCGCGCCCAGGACGAGGCGCTGCGCCGCGAAGTCGAACGGGTGCGCGTGGCGCAGCGCGATCTTCATCACGATCCACGAGTAGCCCCAGATCGCGCACATGGCGGCCATGGCGGCGAGCGGGGCGGAGCGGGGGTCCATGCGGGCGGGGCGCGGTTAGAATTGCGGCGAACCCCGCGACGATACCATGACCCCGACTCCCACCTTCCGCGTGCGCCTCGTCGACTGGCGCGACGCCTCCGCCGTCCTCTCGCGCATCCGCACCACGGTGTTCGTGGGCGAGCAGAAGGTGCCGGCGGAAATCGAAATCGACGGGCGCGATCCGGAGTGCGTGCACGCGCTGGCCGAGAGCGCTACCGGGGAGGCCGTCGGCACCGGGCGCCTCATGCCCGACGGGCGCATCGGCCGCATGGCCGTGCTCGCGGAATGGCGCAACCGCGGCGTGGGAGCGGCGATGCTGGAGGCGCTGGTGGAGGAGGCGAGGCGCCGGGGCTTTCGCGAGGTCTACCTGCACGCGCAGATCCGCGCGCGCGACTTCTACCTGCGGCACGGATTCGCCGTCGAGGGCGGGGAGTACCTCGAGGCGGGCATCCCGCACGTCGGGATGCGGATGACGCTGGGCGACGGGGGACAGGTTGCGCGAGGGAAGCGGGATTAGGCCCCGCTTTCCTCCAGCTACCTGTCCCCTGACGCTCGCTCAGCTCAGTCGATCTTGATGTTGAGTTCCTTGATCAGCGCTGCGTAGTCGGCCGTCGCCTGCTTGATGAACTTGGCGAAGTCCTCGCTGTTCAGGTACATGATCGGCTGGTTCAGGTCCGACATGGTCTTCTTGAACTCCGGATCGTCGCAGATCTTCTTGATCGTCGCGTCGATGGCGGCCACGACGTCCTTCGGCGTGCCGGCGGGGGCGGCGAAGCCCTTGACGGAGCCCCAGGTCGCCACGTTGACGCCCTGTTCCTTGAGGGTCGGGACGTTCGGCAGCGACGCATCGCGCTCCGGCAGCACGACGGCGAGGGCCTTGAAGCGGCCGGCCTTGAYGTGCGGGATGAYYTCCGAGGGGTGGCCGCCGCCGATCATSAGGTGGCCGCCGGCSAGCGCCGTCGTSGCYTCCGCGCCGCCCGMGAAGGGCACCGTCACGATGTTGACGCCCGCGGCCTTGCCGAAGGCGGTGAGCGCGAGGTCCACGGCGCCCGCCTTCACGGAGACGGCCGTCGTGATGGGCTTGCCTTCCTTCTTCGCGAACTCGAGAAGCTCCTTGATGTTGTTGTAGGGAGCCTTCGCGCTCGCCACGATCACGACCGAGTGAATCGAGACGCGCGAGACGGGGATCAGGTCCTTCACCGGGTCGTAGGGCATCTTCTGCAGCGTCGGCATGACGATGTCGTGGCCCGAACCGTACCCGGCGTAGAGCGTGTAGCCGTCGGGCTTGGCGCGCACCACGCCTTCCGTGCCCACCACGCCCCCGCCGCCCGGCTTGTTCACGATGACCATCGGCTGCTTCGAGTACTTGGCCCAGTACTTCTCGACGGCGCGGGCCAGCAGGTCGGTGGATCCGCCCGCGGCCATCGGCACGACGGCCTGCACGGGCTTGGTGGGGAAATCCGCGGCCATCGCGGTCGCGCTGAACGCGGCGACGGCGAGGATGGCGGTGAGCGATGCGGCTATGCGTTTCATCGGGTGTCTCCTTTCACGGGCGGGTTGCTGTTGCTGGATGCGGTTGCACGGCGTTTTTTCCAGAGGGCGATGCCGGCCTGGCCGAGCGCGAGCGTCACGAAGAGGGCGATGAGGGTGGCCGAGATGGGGCGGGTCACGAAGACCGTGAAGTCCCCTCCCGACATGAGGAGCGACTGGCGCATCGCCGCCTCGACCATGGGGCCGAGCACGAAGGCGAGCACCAGGGGGCCGGCCTCGATCTTGAGCTTGCGCAGCGCATAGCCGAAGAGCCCGAAGCCCACGAGGCTGTAGATGTCGAACACCTGCCCCTGGATGCTGTAGGAGCCGATGGCGGTGAAAAGGATGATGACCGGCGCCATGATCGCGAAGGGCACGCGCACGAGCTGCGCCCACAGCCCCACCAGCGGGAGGTTGAGGACGAGCAGCATCACGTTGCCGATGTACATCGAGGCGATCACGCCCCAGAAGATCTCGGGATGCTCCTGGATGAGGAACGGGCCCGGCGTGACGCCCTTGATGAGGAGCGCCGCGAAGATCATCGCGATGGAGGCGTTGCCCGGGATGCCCAGGGTGAGGAGCGGGATGAAGGAGGAGCTCGAGGCCGCGTTGTTGGCCGACTCCGGGCCGGCCACGCCCTGGATGGCGCCGTGGCCGAACTGCGACGGGTCCTTCGCCACGCGCTTCTCCACGGCGTAGGAGACGAGCGAGGAGATCACCGCGCCGCCGCCGGGGATCACGCCGATGAAGAATCCCACGAGCGTGCCGCGCAGGATGGCCCAGCGCGAGGCCACCCAGTCCTTCATCGTGGGCCACACCTGCCCCACCTTGGTGGTGACGACCTCGCTCTTGAGCGTCTGCTCCAGGCCGTAGAAGATCTCGCCCAGGCCGAAGACGCCCATGGCGAGGGTGACGAAGTCGAACCCGCTGTTCAATTCGGTGACGCCGAAGGCGAAGCGGGTCTTGCCGGAGATGGGGTCGAGGCCCACGTTGGCGAGCAGCAGCCCAGTGGCCATCATGATGAGACCCTTCACGATGGACGCACCCGA
>PQAI01000049.1 GCA_003105245.1 Betaproteobacteria bacterium
CGGTTGGCGCCGCCGAACACCTTCTCGTAGTCGCGGTAGACCTTCATGTAGGGGTGCTCGAGCGGCACCATCTTGTTGAAGCCGGCGTCCACCGTGAGCCGCGACGCGGAGGCGGCGAAGAGGAGCGTCGCCGCGCCGAAGACGACCAGCAGGACCTTGCGGTTGCCGAAGACGAAGTTGGAGACGGCCTGGATGAGCTTGTCGAGCATCGCCGCGCCCCTATCGCTTCGCGAGCGGCAGCGCCGCCTCGCGGGCGCCCGTCTCGCCGAAGAGGATGACCGCGTTGGGCTGCCCCAGGATCGCGCGCGAGAAGGCCTTGGTGCTGCCGGTGGCGAGCGGCACGAACGATTGCCCGTTGTCGCGCGAGACGAGCACCGTGCCGCCGTTCCCGGCGAGGACGAGCGCCCCGTCGGGCAGCTTCGAGCCGCCCATGAGCGTCGCGACCGAGGGGTTGTCCACCGCCTTCCACGTGAGGCCCCCGTCCGTGGAGCGGAAGATCCGCCCGCGCAGGCCGTAGGCGATCACCGCGCCGTCGTCCGCGACCACGCCCCCGAAGAGCGAGCCCTTGTAGGGCGAGGGCACGCTCGTCCAGCTCTTGCCGTCGTCCCTGGACAGCAGGATCGTGCCCGCCTCGCCCAGGATGATGATCCGCCCTTGCGGCAGGCGCACGAAGGCATTGAGGTGCTTGTCGTCGGCGATCACCTTGCGATCGTTCCAGGTCTTGCCGCCGTCCGAGGTCTCGTAGAACGCGCCGTAGGCGCCGATGGCGTAGCCGACGTTGGCGTCGACGAAGGTCACGTCGAGCAGGGGGCGCTGCTCGGCCGGGGCCGCGAACTGCTGCGTCCAGGTCTCGCCGCCGTCGGCGGTCGCGAGGATCATCGAGTCGTGGCCGACGGCCCAGCCGTACCGGGCGTCCAGGAACTCGACCGCGGTGAGCAGGGGCGCGGGCGGGGACTTCGCCCGCCGCCAGGTCTTTCCGTTGTCGTCCGACAGGACGATGTAGCCCCGGTCKCCGACCGCGATGACGCGGTTGCCGCGGTGCGTGGCGTCGATGAGGAGCAGTCGCTCCATCGTCACCTTCGGCAGCGGCCCGGCCTCGGGCAGGATCTCGGCGCCGGCGCGCGCCGCGCCGAGGGCGAGCGCCGCCACCGCGGCGAGCCCGGCTACCCTGGTCTTCCTCATTTCGTTCCTCTCCCCTGCCCGCGCGGCGGCGGGCGAAAAACAAAGGGGGCAGTCCCCGCGCGAGCGGCGCGCGAAACTGCCCCCGGCCGGCCGGCTTCCCGGCGCGGCGCTAGCGCGTGCCGAGCGCGCGCAGGCTGTTCGGGCTGTAGTCGGCGCCGCTGCGCTTGATGGCCTCGTAGATCTTCGTCTCCTCGTTGCGCAGGCCCATCGCGATGTAGCGGCCGGATTGCAGGTCGTTGTGCACCTCGATCGTGCCGAAGAACATCGGCACGTTGTACCAGTTCTCGTTGTGCTGCTCCGAGTAGCGCCAGAGCTCGCCGCGGCCGTCGTACTTGTCGGTGGCGAGGATGGCCCAGCTGTCCTCGTCGATGTAGAAGACGCGCTTGGCGTAGATGTGGCTCGTGCCGGGCTTGAGCGTGGCCTCCACCACCCACACGCGGTGCAGCTCGTAGCGGGCGAGATCCTGGTTCATGTGGCCGGCCTTGAGGACGTCGGCGTACTTGAGGTTGGGCGCCGTCATGCGGTTGGAGTTGTACGGCACGTACATCTCCTTCTTGCCCACCAGTCGCCAGTTGTAGCGGTCCGTGGCGCCGTTGAACATGCCGAAGTCGTCGTTGGTGCGCAGGCCGTCGGCCGCCGTGCCGGGGTTGTCGTAGGCGACGTTCGGGGCGAGGCGCACGCGGCGCTGGCCCGGGTTGTAGGTCCACGCCGAGCGCGGCTCCTTGGCCTGGTCCACCGTCTCGTGCACGAGCAGGATCTGGCCCGCCAGGCGCGCCGGCGCGGTCGTGACCTGCAGGTAGTTGAGGATCTTGTTGTTCTCGCGCTGCGCCGCGGGCTTGGAGCAGTTGCCGTACTGGAAGTCGTACTCGTACTCGAACTTCACGATGGCGTAGTCGCCCGTGCGCGTGACCGCGGCCTGGGCCCAGTTCTGGGCGAAGGTGTCGCCGCGGTAGCGCAGCATCGAGTTCCAGATCGCCTCGTAGCCGTCCTTCGGGATGGGGAACGGGATGCCGCCSGTGCAGCCCGTGACGCCGTTGCCGCCGGMSGCGAGCTTCGCCTTCGGGGCGCACTCCTTCGTCTCGTTGTAGTGGCACTGCGGGAAGGCGGCGCTGCGGCGCGTCGGGTAGACGATCATCTTGTAGTCCGGGTACTTCTTCAGCATCGCCATCTGGCCCGGCGTGAGCTGGTCCCGGTACTTGTCGGCGCTCTTTCCGTCGATCGTGAAGAGCGGCTTGTCGTTGGGAAACGGATCCGGGTACTGGCCGCCGGGCTTGTAGCCCGCGACCGGCTTGGTGATGCCGCCGTCCCAGGCGGGGATGGTGCCGGCGGCGTTGCCGGCCTTCTCCGCGCCCACCGGCGTGAGCGTCGTGCCGAGCTTCGCGACGTCGGCGGCCGACATCTCCGCGGCGGCCGGGACGGCGAAGGCTGCGCCCACGGCGAGCATCGCCGCGGCCTTCCTCGAGATTGCGAACATGGGGTTCTCCTCTTATCCGTTTTTCAGAACGAGTAGCTGACGCTGACCGAGTAGAAGTCGCGGTCGCGCAGGGGGAACGCGGCGGAGCAGTAGCTCGCGCTCTGGCCCGGCGGGACGCCCTGGCCGGCGGGCGGCGTGTCCGTGCCGCAGTAGTCGCGGCCACCGAAGTAGCCCGTGTACTGCACGTCCACCAGCCACTGGCGCTGGTAGTCCCAGGCGAGGCCGACCGAGAGCGACTTCGCGCCCTCGTTGAAGGTCGGGCCCACGCCCTTGACGTCGTGCGCCCACGCCATGCGCGGCGTGAGGTTGCCGCCGAGCAGCGCGTTGTTGTACTCCATGCGTCCGGCGAGCCGGTAGCCCCACGACGTGGTGGTGAGGAAGCCCGTCTGCTGGACCGCGCCCAGGCTCGCGGGCGTGGTGCCGATCCCGTTGGCGCCGATCTGCGTGGCGGGAAGCAGGACGCCGGGRCCGTTGAATTTCACGCCCTCGGGCAGGTCGTTGAACCAGGTGACGCCGAATTCACCGACGAGGACGAGCTGGTCCGAGTTCATCACGGCCGGGAAGGACTTCGTGCCGGTCATCTGGAACTGCGTCATCTTGGTGCGCGCGTAGCCCTGGATGTAGGTTCCGTCCGGCACGAGGGCCGCCGTGGTGACGCCCGTCGCCTGCCCCGGGATCTGGGTGTAGCCGGTGATCAGGTTGCCCACGCCGAGGGCGGCGAGCAGCAGCTCGGGCGTCGCGTACTGGATCGGCTGGTTGGAGCGGTAGGAGACCTCGCCCTG
>PQAI01000050.1 GCA_003105245.1 Betaproteobacteria bacterium
AACGACGACCCGGCCTGCGTGCCGCCGGCCGCGCCCGCCATCAACAACTGCATCTACAACCGCACGGGCATCTTCCCGTTCGTCTTCGAGGACCGCAAGCGCAACAAGGTGAAGTTCCTCGCGAGCTGGGTGCCCAACGACCAGTGGTCGGTGCAGCTCTACGGCGAGGGGGGCAAGGACGAGTACTCCGGTCCCACGCAGCACGGCCTGCGCGAGACGAGGATGAACATCTTCAGCGTCGACGCCGCCTACCGCGTGTCGGACAACTGGAGCCTCACGGGCTACGCCTCGAAGGGCAAGCAGGAAGGCAAGTCCGGCCACTCGACGGGCTACGACGGCGACGTGGAGGACTCCTCGACCGCCTTCGGCCTGGGGCTGAAGGGCAAGGCCTCCGAGCAGATGCAGCTCGTCGCGGACTTCACCTACCTCAACGAGGACCTGAAGTACAAGCAGGAGATGGACCAGAGCGCGAGCGCGGCGAACATCGCGTTCCTCGCCACCTACGGCGGCCTTCCGGACGTCACCTACCGGGTGCTTCGCTTCAAGCTGACGGGCGACTATGCGCTCGACGCCAAGTCCTCCATCCGGGGCGTCATCGGCGTCGACCGCAGCAAGTTCAACGAGTGGACCTGGGAGTGGAACGGCAACTCGTTCCTCTACTCGGACAACACCACGGTCACCGCGAAGGAGTACCAGAACATCGTGTTCGGCGGCCTGACCTACACCTACCGCTGGTAGCGAGGTTGCGCAGCGCAGTCGCCTGGGGATCCGACAGGCGGGCAGTAAAGGCGGGGCCGGCCATGCCGGCCCCGCCTCCTTTTCAGGGCCGGCGGCTGCCCAGCGCCTCGATGAGCCGCATCCCGGAGCGGATGCCGGCGAGGTAGAGGGAGACCTTCGTGGACTCGTTGGGCGCGTGGTTGTTCTCGTCGTAGGGGGCGAGCGGCACCACGATGGACGGCAGGCCCAGCAGCCGCGTGAAGACGTAGTCGGGAGTCGTGCCGCCGAGGCTCGGCACCACGAGCGGCTCGCGGCCGAAGCCGTCCGCGACCGCCTTCTTGACGACGGGCACGAAGGGATCGTCGAGCGAGGTGCGCGAGGCGGGCGTGGCCTTGAGGCTACGGATCTCGACGTTGGCGTAGCCGCGTTCGCGCGCGAAGCGGCGCATGGCTTCCAGCACGGCGGCCGGATCCTGCCCGCCCACGAGGCGCACGTCGGCCTTGGCGAGCGCCTCCCTGAAGATGATCGTCTTGTGGCCCTTGCCCGTGTATCCCGAGGCGAATCCCGAGACGTTGAAGGCCGGGCGCAGCATGAGGCGCTCGTGGAATGCGGCCGCGTCCGCGGTCGTGGGCTCCACGCCCATGCTCGCCACCACGCCGTCGCGGTCCAGGGGCAGGGACGCCACCGCAGCCGCCTCCGCCGGCGTCACCGTCACCTCCGCGTAGCCCGCGCCCGGCACGAGCAGGCGCCCGTCGCGGTCCACCATCTCGGCGAGCAGGTGGATGAGGTCCAGCGTCGGGTTGGGCGCCACGCCGCCGAAGTTGCCCGAGTGCAGGTTTCGCTTCGCGCCGGTGGCGACGAATTCCAGCCCCAGGACGCCGCGCACGCCCATCAGCAGCACCGGCTGGTCGTTGGGGAACATCGGCCCGTCGGAATAGCAGCACAGGTCGGCGCGCAGCATGTCGCGGTGGCCGGAGACGAATTCCGGCAGCGGGCGGCTGCCCGTCTCCTCGTCGCCCTCCAGGATCACCTTGATGCGGATGGGAAGCTCGCCGTGCAGCTCGCGGTACAGGGCGATGGCGTTGAGGAGCGCCAGGTGCTGGCCCTTGTTGTCGCCGGCGCCACGGCCCCAGATGCGGTCGCCGTCCACCACCGGCTGCCACGGGTCGGTCTTCCATCCTTCGGCCTTGGCGTCGGCCGGGTAGACGTCGTAGTGGCCGTAGGTGAGCCAGGTGAAGGCGGCGTCCTTCGGCCCGATCTCGGCGTAGACAATGGGTTGGCTCGCGGTGGGGAAGACCTGCACCTCGAAGCCCCAGCCCTCCAGGCGCCCCACGAGGAATTCCACGGCCTGGTCGATGCCCTCGCCGGTGAGGCTCACCGAGGGGATGCTCACGGACTCCAGCAGGGTGGCGACCAGCTCCTCGGCGCGGTCGCGGACGGCGGCGTCGATCGCGACCACGGTCAGTCCACCGCCGCCGTGACTTCGACCTCGATCGCGTAGCCGTGGTGCAGCTCGCGCACGGGCACCACGGCGCGGGCCGGGCGGTGCTCGCCGAAGAACTCCGCGTACACCTTGTTCACGGCCGGCCAGTGCGAGATGTCCGACACGTAGACGGTGCAGCGCAGCACCCGGTCGCGCCGCGATCCGCAGGCGGCGAGCACCTGGTCGATGTTGGAGAGCACCTGGCGCGTCTGCTCCTCGATCGTGCCGGGCTTGCGCTCCGGCTGGCCGGGGACGTGCGGGAGCTGTCCCGCCAGGTAGGCGATCCCGCCGTGGACGACGGCGTGCGAGTAGTGGCCGGCGGGCTTCGGCAGCCCCGGGGCGTCCAGGAAGTCGAGGGTCCTCATGGCGCTAGTCTCCGCTACCAGCCGCCGAAGCGCGGCCACCGGTCGACGACCTCGGTGCCGCTCCTCACGACATGATAGGCATCGTGCTGCGCCGCGGTGGCGCAGGCGTGGTTGGGAAGGATGCGAAGCCGGGTGCCGACCGGGTAGCGCGCGAGGTCGAGCTCGCCGCCGCTCCTTCGGCTCACGATCCCGTGCTCCTGGTTGGCGTCGGAAACGACGAGGTCGCCGATCACGCGGCCCGCCTCGTCGCACACGAGGCCGTAGCCCTGGTCGACGGCCTGCCTCGCGGTGCCACGGTCGCGCGAGAGCGCCATCCAGCCGCCGTCGGTGACGATCCAGCCCTTCTCGCGCTGGTGGCCGATGACGGTGGCGAGCACCGAGACGGCGATGTCATCGACCCGGCACACGCCGAGACCCGCCATCACGAGGTCGTGGAAGACGAAGACGCCGGCGCGCACCTCGGTGACGCCCTCGAGGCTGCGCGCGAAGGTGGCCGTGGGGGTCGAGCCCACGCTCACCACGGGGCAGGCGTAGCCCGCGGAGCGCAGGAGCGCCGCGCTCCTCACCACGGCACCGCGCTCCTGCTCCGCCATGTCGGCGATGGCTTCGGGGGAGCGGCAGTTGTAGGAGTCGCCCGCGTGCGTCATGACGCCTCGCGGCTTCGCGCCCCTGGCGAGCGCCTTGGCGATGTCGAGGAGGACCGGGTGGCCTGGCTTCACGCCCGCGCGGTGCCCGTCGCAGTCGATCTCGATGAGGGCGGGGATGCCGGCGTCGCGTTCCGCGACGGCCTTCGCGGCCTCGACGCTGTCCACGACCACCGCTAGGTCGGCGCCCCTTCGGCGCAGGTCGGTCACGTGATCGAGCTTGCCGGGCGCGATGCCCACGGCATACAGGATGTCGGTGACGCCGTGCTCGAGGAACTGCTCGGCTTCCTTGAGCGTGGAGACCGTGATGGGGCCGGCGGGAGATTCCACCAGGCCGCGCGCGACCTCGATCGACTTGCACGTCTTCACGTGCGGGCGAAGGCGCACGCCCAGGGAGGCGAGGCGCCCCTTCAGGCGCGCGACGTTGGCCTCCATGCGGTCCGCGTCGAGGACGAGGCGGGGCGTCTCCAGGTCGGCGAGGTTCAAGGCACGCTCGCCGCGGCGCTCAGCCCAGCGTGCCCGCGAGCGCCTCGTAGCGCTTCCTCATCACCGCCGGCAGGCGCGAACCGAGCTTGTCGAAGAACTCGCGGTGCAGCGGCATCTCCTGCCTCCACATCGACTTGTCGAGGGCGGAGATGGCGAGGTACTTCTCGGCCGCGAAGCCCTCGAGGCCCTTCCAGTCGAGGTCCTTGTGCGAGGGCACGTAGCCCCACTCGGTGCGCTGGGCGTCGGCGATGCCCTCGACGCGCTCGACCACCCACTTGAGCACGCGCATGTTCTCGCCGTAGCCCGGCCAGATGAACCTGCCGTCCTCGCCCTTGCGGAACCAGTTCACCATGAAGATCTTGGGCGGGTAGGGCACCTTGCGGCCCATCTCGATCCAGTGGGCGAAGTAGTCGCTCATGTTGTAGCCGCAGAAGGCGAGCATCGCGAACGGGTCGCGGCGCACGACGCCCACCTGTCCCACGATGGCGGCGGTGGTCTCGGAGCCCAGCGTGGCGGCCATGTAGACGCCCTCGTCCCAGGTCGCGGCCTCGGTGACCAGCGGCACGGTGGAGGAACGGCGGCCGCCGAAGATGAACGCGGAGATGGGCACGCCCGCGGGGTCGTCCCAGGCGGGGTCGATCGAGGGGGCGCGCGAGGCGGCCACGGTGAAGCGCGCGTTGGGGTGCGCGGCGGGTCGCCCGCAGCCCGGCGTCCACTCCTTGCCCGTCCAGTCGGTGAGCTTCGGCGGGGGCTCCTTCGTCATGCCCTCCCACCACACGTCGCCCTCGGGCGTGAGCGCCACGTTGGTGAAGATGGTGTCGGCCTTGATGGCCTCCATGCAGTTGGGGTTGGTGTCGTAGCCGGTGCCGGGAGCCACGCCGAAGAAGCCCGCCTCGGGGTTGATGGCGTGCAGGCGCCCGTCCTCGCCGGGCTTGATCCAGGCGATGTCGTCGCCGATGGTGGTCACCTTCCAGCCCTTGAAGGCGGGCGGGGGGATCAGCATCGCGAAGTTGGTCTTGCCGCAGGCGCTGGGGAAGGCGGCGGTGACGTAGTGCTTGACGCCCTCGGGGGACTCCACGCCCAGGATCAGCATGTGCTCGGCGAGCCAGCCCTGCTCGCGGCCCATCACGGAGGCGATGCGCAGCGCGAAGCACTTCTTGCCCAGGAGCGCGTTGCCGCCGTAGCCGCTGCCGTAGGACCAGATCTCCTTGTCCTCGGGGAAGTGCACGATGTACTTGTGGTCCTTGTTGCAGGGCCAGGTGACGTCCTTCTKCCCGGGCTCGAGCGGCGCACCCACGGAGTGGACGGCAGGGACGAAGTCGCCATGGTCGCCCAGGGTGGCGAGCACSGCCGCGCCCATGCGGGTCATGAGCTTCATGTTCACCGCGACGTAGGCGCTGTCGGAGATCTCCACGCCGATGTGCGAGATGTGCGAGCCGATGGGGCCCATGCTGAAGGGCACCACGTACATCGTGCGCCCGCGCATGCAGCCCTTGAAGAGGCCCTCGAGGGTCGCGCGCATCTCGGCGGGATCGACCCAGTTGTTCGTGGGGCCGGCGTCGTCCTTCGTCTTCGAGCAGATGAAGGTGCGGTCCTCCACGCGCGCCACGTCCGAGGGGTCGGAGAGCGCCAGGTAGGAGTTGGGACGCAGCTTCCCGTCCAGCCGCCGGAAGGTGCCCGCCTCGACCAGCTGCGCGCACAGGCGGTCGTACTCCTCCTGCGAGCCGTCGCACCAGTAGATGGCGTCGGGTTGCGTGAGGGCGGCGATGTCCGCGACCCATTTCAGGAGCTTCGCGTTGCGGGTACGGGCGGCACCGGGAACGGGCGCGGCTTGGGCGTGCATGGACGGGTCTCCGAGAGTTCGCCCGCTGTCATGGGAGCGACGAGGGCTTGGAATGTGCCGGAAATTATCGCATACACCCCCCGCCGCGCACCCCGGCAACGG
This sequence comes from Betaproteobacteria bacterium, assembly GCA_003105245.1. Lineage (GTDB taxonomy): Bacteria > Pseudomonadota > Gammaproteobacteria > Burkholderiales > Usitatibacteraceae > FEB-7. Next base: position 5,641 of record PQAI01000050.1, read on the forward strand.
CAGTCACGGAGGCTGATACTCCCGGGACGGCGCGGCCGCCCCGGGAGCGCCTACGGCAGGTACCGGGAAAGGCGCATGCCGTGCTGCGCCGAGCCCCCGGTGAGCGCCTCCAGGCTCTCGCCGAGGCCCAGGAGATCGCGAAGCGGCGCCTCCGCGCGCACGATGAAGGTCCGCCCGCGCAGGCACTCCTCCTCGATGCGGGCGTGGCGGCGGCGCAGCTCGGCCAGGACGGCGAGCGAATGCTCGCGCCGGGCGACCACGCGCACGGCCATGACGGGCTGGCGCACGGGACGGCCGGCGAGGCAGCGCACCCGCAGCGGGCGCACCTCGAGGGCTTCGTGGTAGCGGTCGCGCAGGATCGCCACGGGCGGCGCGAGGGCCTCCTCGTGGGCGCCGTAGAGCGCCAGCCCGCGGGCGGTGGGCTCGAAGCGGCTGTCCTCGGTCTCCTCGAGGACGGCGAGGGCCTCGTGGGCGAAGTCGCCCTGGGACGGCCGGTTGCGGTGGCGGACGATCTGCTCGAGCGGAAGCTGGTAGTACATGGGAAGTCCTCCTTTCGCTAGCGGTCGAACTCGCCCGAGGCCTCGGGCTGGTAGTGGATCTCGAGCACGCGGATGGTGCGCGGCTCGCCGTCGGGCATCTCGACCTCGGCCAGGGCGCCGGCGTGGCGGCCCAGCAGCCCGCGCCCGACGGGCGAGAGCACCGAGATGCGGCGATCGCCGATGGAGGCGTCCTGCGGGTAGACGAGGGTCACGCGATGCACGAGGCCGGTGGCCTCGTCGCGGAACGAGACCGTCGAGTTCATCGTCACCACGTCGGCGGCGATCCTCCGCCCGGGAACGATGTCGGCCTCCCCGGTGACCCGGTCGACGAGGTCGCGAAGCCCGGGAAGGCCGCGGCCCGCGCCGGGAAGGCGCGCGCCCATCTCGCGGATGCGCGCGGCGTCCAGCTCGGTGACGACGAGAGGCGTCTGGGTGTTCATGGTCGTTCTCCTTTCCGGGCCCGGAAGGCACGGCGGCCCGGCATCGATGCGATGGAAAGAGGCCCGCGGCGCAAGGCGCGCGGGACGCTGGCGATCGAGTGGGGGAGGCCCGGTAGCTTGCGAAGGGGAGCCCGCGGAAGCGGGGCCTTCGGGCGCGGCTACCGGGCCGCGGAGACGAAGGCCGTCGCGCGGCCCGGACTGGTGCGGGGCTGCGTTGCCACGAGGGGGGCGAACGGCGTCTTCATGGTTCCCATTATACAGTGAAGGGAAGCGTCCCCTTCACCGGCGGGGGCCGTAGTGGCGGAAGCGCTCGACGATGCGCGCCATCTCGSCGTCGTCGAGGATCGCGGGCTCGGCCACCTGCAGCGCCTGCCAGTAGAGGCGGGCGAGCGCCTCGACCTTGTCGGCGAGGCGCAGGGCGTCGTCGAGGTCCTTGCCGAAGGCGATGACGCCGTGGTGGGCCAGCAGGCACGCGCGCCGGTCCGCGAGCGCGGCCAGGGCCGCGTCGGAGAGTTCCTGCGTGCCGAAGGTGCGGTAGGGCGCGCAGCGGATGTCCTTGCCGCCCGCGAAGGCGACCTCGTAGTGGAAGGCCGGGATGCCGCGCTCCAGGCAGGCGAGCGTGGTCGCGAAGGCCGAGTGCGTGTGCACGACCGCCCCCGCCTCGGGCCGCGAGGCGTAGATGTCGTGGTGGAAGCGCCACTCGGTGGAGGGCTCGCGGTGGCCGGTGGCGTGTCCGTTCGCCCCCACGTGCACGATATCGCCGGGTTCCAGCGCCTCGTAGGGGATGCCCGAGGGCGTGACGAGGAAGCCGCCCTCCACCCGCGCGCTCACGTTGCCGGAGGCGCCGTTGTTGATGCCCAGCTCGTTCATGCGCCGCGCGGTGGCGACGATGCGGCTCCGGAGGGCGGCGTCGATCATGTCAGGAAGGCCTTGCTCTTGCGGCTGCGGGGAAAGAGCTCGAGGAGCGCCGCCTCCTTCGCGGGGAAGATCCCCTTCTCGGTGACGATCGCGGTCACGAGCGAGGCCGGGGTCACGTCGAAGGCGGGATTGGCCACGGCCGTGGTCTCCGGCGCGATGGCCACGCTGGCCGGCCGCCCCTCGCCGTCCAGGCCGCGCACGATGCGCATCTCCTCGCCGCTTCGCTCCTCGATGGGGATGCCGGAGAGCGCGTCGTCGATCTCCCAGTCCATGGTGGGCGTGGGAACCGCCGCGTAGAACGGGACATCGTTGTCGCGCGCGGCCAGCGCCTTGAGGTAGGTGCCGATCTTGTTGCAGACGTCGCCCTTCCGGGTGACGCGGTCGGCACCCACGATCACGAGGTCCACCTTGCCGTGCTGCATGAGGTGCCCTCCCGCGTTGTCGGCGACGAGCGTGTGGGGGACGCCGTGTCCGGCGAGCTCCCAGGCGGTGAGGAGTCCCTGGCTGCGCGGGCGCGTCTCGTCCACCCAGACGTGCACGGGAATCCCCTTGTCGTGCGCCATGTAGACGGGGGCGAGCGCCGTGCCCCAGTCCACGGTGGCGATCCAGCCGGCGTTGCAGTGCGTGAGGACGTTCACCGTCC
>PQAI01000051.1 GCA_003105245.1 Betaproteobacteria bacterium
CCCGGGACGGGCAGCGTAAAATTGCGGCATGGACGCAACAAACCGGCCGATCCGCAGCTTCGTTCTCCGCCAGGGGCGGTTTTCCCCGGGCCAGCAGCGTGCCTACGAAACGCTCATGCCGCGGTTCGGGGTGCCGTTTTCCCCCGTTTTTGTCGATCTTGACGCCATTTTCGGCAGGAAAGCGCCGAAAGTGCTCGAAATCGGGTTCGGAATGGGGGAGACGACGGCCCGGATCGCCTCCGAGAACCCCCAAAACGACTATTTAGGGGTGGAAGTTCACACTCCAGGGGTCGGCGCGCTCCTGAAGCGGATAGAGGAGCATGCACTCACAAACATCCGCGTGATCCAGCATGACGCCGTGGAAGTGGTGAGGGCGATGATCCCCCCGGGATCGCTGGCCGGGATCCACGTCTTCTTCCCGGACCCCTGGCCGAAGAAACGCCACCACAAGCGCCGGCTGATCCAGGCGCCCTTTGCCGAACTCCTGGCCACGCGGCTCGCCCCCGGGGGATTCCTGCACGTCGCCACGGACTGGCAGGAGTATGCCGAGCACATCCTGGCGACCCTTTCGGCCATGGCGGCGCTCGAGAACCCCCACGGCGGCTTCGCGGTACGCCCCGCCGACCGCCCGCAGACGAAGTTCGAGACGCGCGGCCGCCGGCTGGGGCACGATTCGTGGGACGTGATCTTCCGCAAGCGACCGAGCCCCCCAGGAGGGAACCCGTGAGCCTCGACCRKGATGACCGGGCGGACCGCGCCCGCCGCCGCTTCGTCWCYCGCCTCGCCGCCRCRGCCGCCCTCGGCRCCGGGGGAATCACGGGATTCATCGGCCGCGCGCTCGCCAAGGGCGACCTCCCGGCCATCCCCGGGATCAACCAGCTCAAGGGCACCGCGACCGTGAACGGCCGCCCCGCCGTGGTGGGCACCCCCGTCGGACCGCGCGACCGGATCGCGACCGGGCCCTCCAGCCAGGCGGTGGTGGTCGTGAAGGACGACGCCTTCCTCGTGCGCGAGAACACGACCTTCGAGCTGGCCGAGAGCGGCGGGGTGCTCAGCCGCATCCTCGTCGAGACGGGGCGCGTCCTGTCCGTGTTCGGCAGGAAGCCCGTCGTGATCAAGGCGAGGACGGCCACCATCGGCATCCGCGGCACGGGCGCCTACCTCGAGGTCGAGCCCGACCGGGTCTACTTCTGCCTGTGCTACGGCGAGGCCGACCTCGACGGGCCTGGCATGGCCACCAAGCGGATCGCGACCACCCACCACGAAAGCCCCCTCGTCATTTCCGACCGCGGCGGGGTGATGGCCGCGGCGCCGGGGCCCGTGATGAACCACACGGACGACGAGCTCACCCTGCTCGAGGCCCTCGTGGGCCGGGAACCCCCCTTCGGGAATTCGCCTCTCAACCGTTATTGAGGCCCGCCCGGGCCGAAGGTCCCATAGTTGAGTGGTTTACTCAACTATCGCCGGCCCCTTATACTCTCGACTGCACCCACCAGGAACACCCGTGAACCAGCGCAGCCAACTCCCGATGCCGGACGTCCAGGGCTCCCCCGACGTGCGCCGGCTCGCCATCGACAAGGTGGGGATCAAGTCGATCCGCCACCCGATGAAGATCCTCGAGCGCGCCGGGGCGGTCCAGCACACCGTGGCCACCTTCAGCATGTTCGTGGGGCTGCCKCACCAGTTCAAGGGCACCCACATGTCGCGGTTCGTGGAGATCCTCAACGCCCACGAGCGCGARATCACGGTGGACTCCTTCCGCGCSATGCTGCGCCAGATGGTGAAGAAGCTCGAGGCCGAGACCGGCCACATCGAGATGAGCTTCCCCTACTTCGTCTCCAAGAAGGCGCCCGTCTCCGGCGTCGAGAGCCTGCTCGACTACGAGGTGACCTTCATCGGCGACATCGTCGAGGGCCGCGAGCAGTTCGCCCTCAAGGTGCTCGTTCCCGTGACGAGCCTGTGCCCCTGCTCCAAGAAGATCTCGGACTACGGCGCGCACAACCAGCGCTCGCACGTCACGGTGGCCGCMCGCGTGCACAGCTTCGTGTGGATCGAGGAGCTGATCGACCTGGTCGAGAAGCAGGCCTCGAGCGAGCTCTACGGRCTKCTCAAGCGCCCGGACGAGAAGTACGTCACGGAGCTCGCCTACGACAACCCGAAGTTCGTCGAGGACATGGTCCGCGACATCGCCGCGAAGCTCAACGCGGACCCGCGCATCGAGGCCTACGTGGTGGAATCGGAGAATTTCGAGTCCATCCACAACCACTCGGCCTACGCGATGATCCGCAAGAACTGGCCCGCCTGCTGAGCCCTCAGTAGCGCTTCGTCAGGGTGAGGTTCGCGCCCTCGCGGCGCATCTCGGTGCGGTTGAGGAAGCTCATCCCCAGCAGGCTCACGTCCAGGCCGGGCGCGTCGTTCACCACGGCGTCCACGTCCCGAAGCGTCATGCCGCCCACGGCGACCGTGTCCAGCCGCACGCGATAGACCCGCACGGTCCCCGCGGCCGTCTGGGCGCCCGCCTGCGGCCCGCGCGTGTAGTCGATGCCCAGGCGCCTGGCCTCCGAGGCCGGCAGGGTCACCAGCGTGGCGCCCGTGTCCACGAGGAAGCGCACGTGCGCGCCGTTGATCTGCCCCTCCGCCATGAAGTGGCCGTTGCCGTCGGCCGCGAGGGTGACGCTGGGGATCGCCCCCGTGAGGGCCGCCGATTCCGCGTGCTGCCCCATCTCGAGCACCTGGCGCTTGCCGTCGATCTCGAGGGTGGCCGAGCGCGAGTCGGAGGACACGAGGAGCACGCCTTCCGGCGTCCGCTGCCCCGCGGCGATCGTCCGGGGCGCGCCGCGGTCGATCACCACCACGGCCTTGCCAGGGAAGAGGCCGATGACGGTCACCTCCGTCGCGGCCGCGGGCGCGGCCACGACGAGCGCTGCCACCATAGAATTGCCGATTGCGCGCAGGATGCCCATCCCATGAAGCCCGTCGTCGTCTTTCGCCACGCCCCCACCGAGGGGCCCGGCTATTTTGCCACTTTCCTCGACGAGCGCCGGATCGCCTGGCGGCTCGTGAAGCTCGACGAGGGCGAGGCCGTCCCGCAGGACGCGGCAGCCTTCGCGGGGCTCGCGTTCATGGGCGGGCCGATGAGCGCCAACGACGACCTGCCGTGGACCTCACCCGCGCTCGCGCTCATCCGCGACGCGGTGGCGCGCGGCGTGCCGGTGATCGGCCACTGCCTGGGCGGGCAGCTCCTGGCGAAGGCGCTGGGCGCGCAGGTGACGCGAAACCCGGTGAAGGAGATCGGCTGGCACCGGGTCGAGGTGGAGGACTCGGCCGAGGCCCGCGAATGGCTGGGCGGCGACCTGCGGGCATTCACGGCCTTCCACTGGCACGGCGAGTCCTTCGCGATCCCGCCGGGCGGCTCGCGAATCCTGCGAAGCGAGTTCTGCGCCAACCAGGCCTGCGTGGTGGACGGCCGGCACCTCGGCATGCAGTGCCACGTGGAGATGACGCCGGAGATGATCCGGACGTGGTGCGAGACGGGCGCGCGGGAGATCGCGGAAAGCCGCGCCAGCCCCGCCGTCCAGCCCGCGCAGGCCATCGAGGCCGAATCGGGCGAGCGCCTGCCCGTGCTCACGGACACCGCGCGRCGCCTCTACTCGCGCTGGATCCRMSGACTGAAATGAAAAGGGGTCAGGTTGCTTTGCACAAATTTTGTGCAAAGCAACCTGASCSCTTTTCATTTCAGTCGCGGAAGTTCTGGAAGGAGAGCGGGACCTCGGTCACGCCCTTGCGCACCAGCGCGATCGCCTCCTGCAGCACGTCCTTCTTGGCGCCGGTGACGCGCACGACGTCGCCCTGGATCGCGGCGGTCACCTTGAGCTTCGCGTCCTTGAGCATCTTCACGATGCGCTTCGCGAGGTCCGACTCCACGCCGTTCTTCACCGTGACCTTCTGCTTCACCTTGTCGCCGCCGATCTTCTCGGGCTTGTCGAGCTCGAGGAACCGCAGGTCCACGCCGCGCTTGGCGAACTTGGCGTTGAGCACGTCGCGCACCTGCCCCAGCTTGAACTCGTCGTCGGCGAAGACGGTGAGCTCGCGCTCCTTCTGCTCGATCCTCGCGTCGGAGCCCTTGAAGTCGAAGCGGTTGGCGATTTCCTTGTTGGCCTGCTCGACGGCGTTCTTCACCTCGACGGCGTTGGCCTCGCACACGATGTCGAATGAGGGCATGGGGAGCTCCCGGCGGCTTTCAGGTCTCGACGCGCCCGAGGAGCAGGTACTCCATGAGTGCCTTCTGGGCGTGCAGGCGGTTCTCGGCCTCGTCCCAGACGACGCTCTGGGGCCCGTCGAGGACCTCGGCGGTCACCTCCTCGCCGCGGTGGGCGGGAAGGCAGTGCATGAACAGGGCCTCCTTGCGGGCGGCGGCCATCATCTCGGCGTCGACGGTGAAGGCCGCGAAGGCGTCCTTCCTCGCGCCGGCCTCCTCCTCCCAGCCCATGCTCGTCCAGACGTCGGTGGTCACGAGGTCCGCGCCGCGGGCCGCGGCCATCGGGTCCGAGAAGAGCTCGAGGTGGTTGCGGCCGACGCCGGTGGCGCGCGCGGGCTCGAGCTCGTAGCCCTGGGGGCTGGAGACGTTGAGCTTGAAGTCGAGGAGGGTGGCGGCCTGGAGCCACGTGTTGCACATGTTGTTGCTGTCGCCGATCCAGGCGACCGTCTTTCCGGCGATCGGCCCGCGGTGCTCGGCGAAGGTGTAGATGTCGGCGAGCACCTGGCAGGGGTGGTACTCGTTCGTCAGTCCGTTGATCACCGGCACGCGCGAGTGCGCGGCGAAGCGCTCGATGATCGACTGCTCGAAGGTGCGGATCATCACGATGTCGACCATTCGCGAGACCACGCGCGCCACGTCCTCGATGGGCTCGCCGCGGCCGAGCTGCGTGTCGCCCATGTTGAGCACGATCGAGGCCCCGCCCAGCTGGAACATGCCGGCCTCGAAGGAGACCCGCGTGCGCGTCGAGCTCTTCTCGAAGACCATGGCGAGCATGCGGTCGACGAGCGGCTGGTAGGCGACGTAGTTCTTGAAGCGCTCCTTGATGACGCGGGTGCGCTTGATGAGATGCCCGATCTCGTCCGCGCTGAAGTCGCGGAACTGGAGGAAGTGCCTCATGGCGGCTATCCCTGGACGACGGGCTGCGGCTCCGCGAGGAAGGCCTTCACGAGCGGCGCCAGGCGCGCCACGAGCTCCTTCGACTCGGCATCCCCGAAGACCAGCGGCGGCAGCAGCCGGATAACCTTGTCCGCCGTCACGTTTATCACGATGCCCGCCTCCAGGCCGCGGCGAACGAGGTCGCCGCAGGGTCGGTCGAGCTCCACGCCGATCATCAGGCCCTTGCCGCGGATCTCCTTCACGCCGGCCACGCCGGAGAACTCGCGCGCGAGCTCCTGCATGATCGCCTCGCCCTGGCGCGCGGCGTTGGCGAGCAGCCCTTCCTTCTCGATCGCCTCCAGCGTCGTGAGCGCGGCCACGGACACGAGCGGCCCGCCGCCGAAGGTGGTGCCGTGGTTGCCGGGCTTGAACACCCGGGCGGCGACCCCGCGCGCGAGGCAGGCCCCGATGGGCACGCCCGAGCCCAGTCCCTTGGCGAGCGGCATGACGTCGGGAACGATGTCCGACCACTGGTGCGCGAACCACTTGCCGGTGCGCCCGATGCCGCTCTGCACCTCGTCGATCATGAGCAGCCACTGCCGGCGGTCGCACAGCTCGCGCAGCTTCCTCAGGTACTCGCGGTCGGCCACGTGGATGCCGCCCTCGCCCTGCAGCACCTCGAGCAGCACCGCCACCACGGAGGGGTGCTCGCTCAGGCGCTCGATGGCGCCGATGTCGTTGTAGGGAACGCGCAGGAACCCGCCCATGAGCGGCTCGAAGCCGGCCTGCGCCTTGCGCGAGCCCGTGGCCGAGAGCGTGGCGAGGGTGCGGCCGTGCCATGCCTTCTCCATGACGACGATCGAGGGATTCTCGATGCCGCGCTGGTGGCCGTGCAGCCGCGCGATCTTGATGGCGCACTCGTTGGCCTCCGCCCCCGAGTTGCAGAAGAACGCGTTGTCCATGCCCGCGAGCGTGCACACCTTCTCCGCGAGCCGCTCCTGCTCGGCCACGCGGAAGAGGTTCGAGGTGTGGATGAGCCGGCCGGCCTGCTCGGCGATGGCCTTCGTGAGCGCGGGGTGCGCGTGCCCCAGGCCGCTCACCGCGATGCCGGCCAGCGCGTCGAGGTATCGCCGCCCCTCGGTATCCCAGAGCCAGGCTCCCTCGCCGCGGGCGAACGCCACGGGCTGGGGCGAGTAGGTCTTCATGAGATGGGCGGCAGTCATAAACGCCTCGCAGAAACGATCACGGCGGCTGCGCGCCGCCGTGGATGTTGGGAGGAACGATTATCGGCAAATTCACCGGGTGCCGCAACCGCGGGCGGCCGGGCGCGATAAAATGCCGGTCCCGCGTTTCGCGCGCGTACCCCCGCCGCCCAGCCCGTCCCGGCGGCCAGCGCCATGTCCACCCCTCCCGAGGGAGTCATCATCCAGGGCGTCACCCGGTCCGGGCGTGCCTTCCGGCCCAGCGACTGGGCCGAGCGCCTTTGCGGCGTGCTCTCGACCTTCGGCGGCGACCAGCAGATGCGCTACTCGCCCCACGTGCGGCCCATCCTCATGGACGGGGTGCGCTGCGTGTTCGTGCGCACGCAGCTTCGCGCCATCGAGCCCCGGGCGTACCGGTTCCTGCTCGACTTCGCGAACGACAACGAACTGGTGGTGATCGACCCCGGCCGGCCGGAGGGCTCGGCGGAGTTCTGCCCGGTGCCCGGCGCGGGCCTCGGGCCCGGGGGGCGCGACGCCCCCGGGGATGCGGCCTAGGCCCGGCCGGCGAGCGCCTTGACCTGCTGCGCGAGGCGGCTCTTGTGGCGGGAGGCCTTGTTCTTGTGGATGATCTTCTTGTCGGCGATGCGGTCGATCGTCGAGACGTTCTCGGCCAGCGCCGCCTGCGCGGCCTTGGCGTCGCCGCTGGCGATCGCGGCCTTCACCTTCTTGATGGCGGTGCGAAGGGTCGTGCGAAGGCCCATGTTGGCGCTGCGGCTCTTGGCGGTCTGCTTGGCGCGTTTCGCAGCCTGCTTGGTGTTGGCCATGTTCGGGATTCCTGGGTCGGGTCTGAAAAGCGAAGCCTGATATTATACAGCGCTTGTCCAGTCAAAACAAAGCCCTAGCTTCCCCCCGGCCTTTCCCCTCCGCGACCGCCCGCAACGCCGGAACGCGCCCATGAACCTCCTGAAGGCGGCCGCCTCGGTCAGCGCGATGACGCTCCTGTCGCGCATCACCGGCTTCGTCCGCGACACCCTCCTCGCCGTGCTCTTCGGCGCCGGGCTCGCCATGGACGCCTTCGTGGTCGCCTTCCGGCTGCCCAACCTGCTGCGCAGGCTCTTCGCCGAGGGCGCCTTCTCGCAGGCCTTCATCCCCATCCTCGGCGAGTACCGCAACCGCCGCGGCGAGGAGGCCACGCGCGAGCTTTCGGCCCGGGTGCTGGGGTCGCTGTCGGTCGCGCTCCTGGCGGCCACGGCCGTGGGCGTGGTGGCCGCCCCGCTCCTCGTCTACGCGAGCGCCTGGGGCTTCGCCAAGGACGCGGACAAGTTCGCCCTCACGGTGACGATGCTYCGSATCTGCTTCCCGTACATCTTCTTCATCTCGCTCACGAGCTTCGCCGCCGGCATCCTCAACACCTGGGGATCGTTCAAGGTGCCGGCCTTCACGCCGGTCCTGCTGAACCTCTCCTTCATCGGCTTCGCCGTCGTCGCCGCCCCCCACTTCGAACGGCCCATCGTGGCGCTCGCCTGGGCGGTTTTCGCGGGCGGCATCCTGCAGCTCGCCTTCCAGGTGCCCTTCCTGCTGCGCATCCGCATGCTGCCGGCGCCGAAGTGGGACCCGCGCGACGAGGGCGTGGTGCGCATCCTCAAGCTCATGGCGCCGGCCGCGCTGGGCGTGTCGGTGGCGCAGGTGAGCCTCGTCATCAACACCCACATCGCCTCCTGGCTGGGCGACGGGCCCGTGTCGTGGCTCTACTACGCCGACCGGCTCATGGAGTTTCCTTCCGCGCTGCTGGGCGTGGCGCTGGGCACGGTGATCCTGCCCTCCCTCGTGAAGCACCACGCCAACCAGGACCCGGAGGCGTACTCGCGGCTGCTCGACTGGGGCCTGAGGCTCACGCTGCTGCTCGCGCTGCCCGCGGCCGTGGGCCTCGCCCTGCTCGCCGTCCCCATCATCGCCACGCTCTTCTGGCACGGCGAGTTCACGCGCCACGACGTGATGATGACGCGGGCCGCGCTCATCGCGTACGCCGTGGGGCTCGCCGGCATCATCCTCGTGAAGATCCTCGCCCCGGGGTTCTACGCGCGGCAGAACATCCGCACGCCCGTGAAGGTGGCGCTCGTCACGCTCGCCGTCACGCAGCTCGCCAACGCGGCGCTCGTGCCCTGGCTGAAGCACGCCGGGCTCGCCGCGGCGATCTCCGTGGGCGCGACCTTCAACGCCGCCTGGCTGTGGTGGCTCACGAAGCGCGGCGGCCACTGGCGGGCCGGATCCGACTGGGGGGCGTTCCTGCTCAAGATCGCGGTGGCCCTGTACATGATGGGCGGCGTGATCTGGTACGGGATGGGCCCGGAGCATTCCTGGTTCGGCCTCCCCACGGCGGCGCGGGCCCTGAAGCTCTCCCTCGTCGTGGCGGGCGCGATGGCGGCCTACTTCGCCACCCTCTGGGCGCTCGGCCTTCGCCTGCGCCAGTTCGCGCGCAACGAGTAGCCGGGGCCGGGACATGACCACGCTCTCCGTCATCCGCGATCCGAGGCCCGGCGCCCCCGACGCCGTCATCGCCATCGGCAGCTTCGACGGCGTGCACCGGGGCCACCGGGCGCTGCTCGCGCGCGTCGTGGAAGAGGCGCGGGCCCTGGGCGCCGTGCCGGCGGTGCTCACCTTCGAGCCGCTGCCGCGCGAGCTGCTCTTCCCGGACCGCGCGCCGCCGCGCCTGTCCACGCTGTCGGCGAAGCTGCACGCCTTCGCCCRGGCCGGGATCGGCATCGCCTACGTCTGCCGCTTCACGCGCGAGTTCGCGGCCCTCTCCCCCGAGGAGTTCGTCCGCCGCCTGCGCGAGCTGCACGGGGCGCGGCGCGTCCTGGTGGGAAAGGACTTCCGTTTCGGGGCGCGGCGGGCCGGCGACGTCGACTTCCTCGCGGCCGAGGGAGCGCGGCTGGGCTTCGAGGTGGAGACGATCTCCACGGTGGACGACGGCACCGAGCGCGTCTCGAGCACGCGCGTGCGCGAGGCGCTCTCGGCCGGGGACCTCGCGGCCGCCTCGCGGCTGCTGGGCCACCCCTACGCCATCTGCGGGCGCGTCGTGCACGGCGCCAAGCTCGGCCGCAACCTCGGCTTCCCCACGGCCAACATCGCGCTGCCGCCGGGGCGCCCGGTGATGACCGGGGTCTTTGCGGTAAAATGCCACGGTGCGGCAACTCGCGGACTCGAGGGAGTGGCGAGCCTGGGATACAAGCCGGTCGTGGCATCCGACGGCCCGGCGACCCTGGAAGCCTTCCTCTTCGACTTCTCCGGCGACCTCTACGGGCGTCGCCTCTCCATCGAGTTCCTGAAGAAGCTGCGCGACGAGGCGAAGTACGCCTCGCTCGACGAGCTCGTGGCGCAGATCCGCCTGGACTGCGACGCGGCGCGGGCCTATTTCCGCGAGACGGGGACCTGATGGGAAACGACGCGAAGACCGACTACAAGCAGACCCTCAACCTGCCCGACACGCCCTTCCCGATGCGGGGCGACCTGGCGAAGCGCGAGCCCGGCTGGGTGAAGGCGTGGCAGGAAAAGCGACTGTACGCGCGCATCCGCGAGGCCTGCCGCGGGCGGCCCCTCTTCGTCCTGCACGACGGCCCGCCGTACGCCAACGGCGACATCCACATCGGCCACGCGGTGAACAAGGTGCTCAAGGACGTCATCGTGAAGTCCAAGACGATGGCGGGCTTCGACGCGCCCTACACGCCGGGCTGGGACTGCCACGGCCTGCCCATCGAGCACCAGATCGAGAAGAAGCACGGCCGGCACCTCGAGGGCAACAAGGCCCGCGCCCTGTGCCGCGCCTACGCCGCCGAGCAGATCGAGCGCCAGATGGCCGACTTCAGGCGCCTGGGCGTGCTGGGCGACTGGGAGCACCCGTACAAGACGATGGACTTCGCCACGGAGGCGGACGAGCTGCGGGCGCTCGCGCGCATCTGGAAGAAGGGCCTGCTCTACCGGGGACTCAAGCCCGTCAACTGGTGCATCGAGTGCGGCTCCGCGCTCGCCGAGGCCGAGGTCGAGTACGAGGACAAGACGTCCAGCGCGATCGACGTGGCCTTCGCCGCGGCCGACCCGGCGGCGCTCGCGCGCGTCTTCGGGCTGGCCCATGCGCCCGGGAAGGCCTTCGCGGTCATCTGGACCACCACGCCGTGGACGCTKCCCGGCAACCAGGCCATCGCCGCCCATCCCGGCCACGAGTACGAGCTCGTCGCCACGGCGCGCGGCGCGCTCATCCTKGCCGCCGAGCTTCGCGAGGCGRGCCTGAAGCGCTACGGCCTCGAGGCGCAGTCGGTGCTGGGCCGCGTGGCGGGCGGCGCGCTCGAAGGGCTGCGCTTCCGCCATCCGCTGGAGCCGCGCGAGGTGCCGGTGATCCTCGGCGAGCACGTCACGCTCGAGGCGGGCACGGGTCTCGTGCACACCGCCCCGGCGCACGGCGCCGAGGACTTCGACGCCGGCGTGAAGTACGGCCTGCCCCTGGACCAGCCCGTGGACGACCGCGGCCACTTCAAGGCGGGCGTCCCGCACTTCGCGGGCATGGGCGTGCGCGAGGCCGAGAAGCCGATCCTCGAGAAGCTCGCCGCGGAAGGCTCGCTCCTGAAGAACGAGCCCCTGCGCCACAGCTAYCCGCATTGCTGGCGGCACAAGACGCCCATMATCTTCCGCGCCACCACGCAGTGGTTCATTGGCATGGACAGGCCTTCGGCCATGTCGGGCATGGACAGGCCTTCGGCCATGTCGGGCATGGATAGACCGCCGACCGCGGGCATGAACGGTGACGGGAAGACGCTGCGCGARACGGCGCGGAAGGCCATCGCGGACACCACGTTCTATCCCTCGTGGGGACGCTCGCGCATCGAGGCCATGATCGCCAACCGCCCGGACTGGACGCTTTCGCGCCAGCGCAACTGGGGCGTGCCCCTGCCCTTCTTCCTCGACCGCGAGACCGAGGAGCTGCACCCCGAGACCGAGCGCCTCATCGAGGAGGCCGCGCAGCGCGTCGCGAAGGGCGGCATCGAGGCCTGGTTCGCCGCCACCTGCGAGGACTTCGGCGTCGATCCCGCGAAGTACCGCAAGCTCACCGACACCGTGGACGTGTGGTTCGACTCGGGCACGACGCACTTCTCGGTGCTGCGGAGCCTTCCCGGCCAGAAGTGGCCGGCCGACCTCTACCTGGAGGGCTCGGACCAGCACCGCGGCTGGTTCCAGTCGAGCCTGCTCACGAGCTGCGCGATGGACGGCCGCGCGCCCTACGACGCGCTCCTCACCCACGGCTTCGTGGTCGACGGCCAGGGGCGCAAGATGTCGAAGTCGCTGGGCAACGTGATCGCCCCGCAGAAGGTCTCCGACACGCTGGGCGCCGAGATCATCCGCCTGTGGGTGGCCTCGGCCGACTACTCGGGCGAGCTCTACATCTCGGACGAGATCCTCAAGCGCGTGGTGGAGAGCTACCGCCGCATCCGCAACACGCTGCG
>PQAI01000052.1 GCA_003105245.1 Betaproteobacteria bacterium
CGCGCACCTGGCCGACCGCACGGCCTGGCTCGCCGTGCTGCGCGCGCCGTGGTGCGGGCTCACGCTCGCCGACCTGCACGCGCTCGCCGGCGCGGATGGCTGTCATCCCGACGACCTGCCGACGGTGCACGAGGCCCTGCGCGACGAGGCGCGGCTCGCGGCGATGTCGCCCGACGGGCGCGCGCGCCTCGCGCGCGTGCGGGCGGTGCTGGACGCGGTGCTCGCCTCGCGCGCCCGCGCCACGCTGCGCGACGCCGTGGAAGGCGCGTGGCTCGCGCTGGGCGGGCCCGCCTGCGCCGCCGACGCCACCGCCCTCGACGAGGCCGACGCGTACCTCGACCACCTGGAGCAGGCGGAAGCCGCGGGAGGCCTCGCGGACTGCGCGGCCTTCGAGGAGGGGCTCGCCGGGCTCTACGCGCCGCCCGACGAGGAGGGCGACCCGCGCCTGCAGGTGATGACGATCCACAAGGCGAAGGGGCTCGAGTTCGACACGGTCATCGTCCCGGGGCTGGGCGCGGGAGCGCCGCCGGACGAGAAAAGGCTCTTCCTGTGGATGGAGCGGCCGCGCGCGCGGCACGAAGGCGGGGAGTCGGGACTGCTCCTCGGGCCCGTGCACGCCACCGGCGCCGACCGCGACCCGATCCACGAGTACATCCGCGGCCTCGACAAGCGCAAGGGCGACCTCGAGAACGGGCGCCTGCTCTACGTCGCGGCCACGCGCGCGAAGCGGCGGCTGCACCTGCTGGGCGACGCGCGCCTGGGAGACGCCGAGGATCCCGCCGCCCTCAAGGGCCCCAGGAAGGGCTCGCTCCTCGCGAAGCTGTGGACGGTGGTCGCGGACGATTTCGCGCGGGCCGCGGGCGGCACCGCGCAAGATGCCGTCGAGACGGCGCCCCCGGAACAGGACACGGGCTCGCTGGCGCGCCTCGTGGCCGGCTACGTGGTGCCGCCCCCTCCCGCCGGCGTGCGCTGGCAGGCCCCTCCCGAGGACGATCGCAAGGCGGAAGCGGTCGAGTTCTCCTGGGTCGGCGAGACCGCGCGCCACGTGGGGACCGTCGTGCACCGCTGGCTGCAGCGCATCGGCCAGGACGAGCTGCGCGGGTGGGATGCGCGGCGCGTGGATGCGCTCGCTCCGCGCCTTCACCGCGAGCTGCAGTGGCGCGGCGTCCTCGCGGCGGATCTCGACGCGGCGGTGGAACGCGCCCGCGAGGCGCTCGCGCAGGCGGTCACCGACCCGAAGGGGCGCTGGGTGCTGGGCCCGCACGCGCAGGCCGCGGCCGAATACCGCCTCACCGCCACCGTGAAGGGCGTGCGCCGCCGCCTGGTGATGGACCGCGTGTTCACGGAGTCGGGGGGCGAGCGCTGGATCGTCGACTTCAAGACCGGCCGCCACGAGGGCGCCTCCGTGGAGGCCTTCCTGGACAGCGAGCGCGACCGCTACGCGGGGCAACTGCGGACCTACGCCGCGGCGCTCGGCGGAGAGGCGCGGCTGGGCCTGTACTTCCCGCTCGTCCCCGGCTGGCGCGAGGTGGACCCGGGCTAGCGGGCGATGCCCGAGAGCCAGTGCACGAGGTTCATCGTCACGACCTGCGGTTGCTCGAGCGGCGAAAGGTGGCCGCACTGCGGGGCCACGACGAGGCGCGCGCCGGGAATCGCGTTCGCCATCTCCTCGTGCAGGGCCACCGGCGTGAGCGCGTCCTCCTTGCCGCACAGGACGAGCGTGGGGCACGCGATCTTCCCGAGGTGCGGCCTGCTGTCGACGCGGCCGATGATCGCTTCCTGCTGGCGGCGGTACGCTTCCACGCCCGTGTCCTTCGCCATCGCCTTCACCACCGCGACGAGCTTCGCGTCGCGCATGTGCGCGGGAGCGAGGAGCCGGGGCAGGAGCGCGTTCACCACGCGCTCGAAGTCGGTCTCGGCCAGCTTCATCATGCGCCGCCGGTCCGCCGTGGCCTGCTCGGAATCGGGGCGCGCGGTGGTGTCGAGGAGCGCCAGTCCCTTCACGCGCGCGGCGGCCTGCCGCGCCACCTCGAGGGCCACGTAGCCGCCCATCGACAGGCCCGCGACCGCGAAGGGCCCCGGCGGCATCTTCGCGACGGCGGCCGCGGCCAACGCGGCGATCGAGTCCGCGCCCGAAACGTCGGCGACCGTGCATTCGGCGGAGTGGCGAAGCCCCTCCACCTGCGCCTGCCAGAGGCGCCGGTCGCACAGCAGGCCGGGGATGAGAAGCAGGTTGGGTTTGCTCATGGGGTAGCTCCGGGAATCGTTCACGGCCGCCAGGTGGCGGTCGCGTCCATCGTGATCGCCCCTTCGGCGTCGCGCGTCCACAGCCGCGCCGAGCGCGATGCCTCGTCGGGCAGCCCGCACAGCGCGAAGGGCGCCGTGTCGAAGAGCGGGCGCAGCGCCCGGAAGGAAAACGAGGCGAGGCGGGCGCCGGGCCGGTTTCGCCGCAGCAGGTCGACGAGGAGGGTGGCCACGAGCGGCCCGTGCACGACGAGGCCGGGGTAGCCTTCCGTGCCGGTGGCGTACGGATGGTCGTAGTGAATGCGGTGGCCGTTGAAGGTGACCGCCGAGTAGCGGAAGAGGAGCACCGGGTCCGGGCGGATCTCGCGCGACCAGGCCTCTCCCGAAGGCGCCGGGACGGGCGGCGCCACGGCCGGCCCCTGCGCGTCGCGGTAGACGATCTCGTGCTCGTCGACGAGCGCCAGCCCGGCCGGGCCGCTCAGCTCGTGGCGCACGGTGACGAAGACGAGCGGGCCGCTTCGCCCCTGCTTCTCGCGCACGGCGGCGATCGTGGAGACGCGGCGCACGCTCTCGCCGACCGCGACCGGGAGCAGGAACTCGATGCGGCTGCCGGCCCACATCCTCCGCGGCAACGCGACCGGCGGCAGGAACTCGCCGCGGCGCGCGTGCCCGTCGGAACCGACCGTCGATTGCCGGTGAACGGGCAGGAAGTAGAGCCAGTGGGCGAGCGGCGCGATGGGGTCGCCCGGTCGGGGCGGCGGGTCGTCTCGGTCCAGGAGCGCGGAGAGCATCGCGAGCGGCGCGGCGCCGATGCGGTCCTCGGCCGTCTCGTTGCGGCCTGCCCAGGCGGCCAGCCCCTCGGCGCCGGCGCTCAGAGCCCGAGCTCCCGGAAGACGCGCGCGAGCTTCTCGCGCAGCTCCGCGACCTCGCCCTCGAGGCGGTCCACGTTCGCCTTCAGGGCGGCGATCTCGCCCAGGCTCGGCTCCTGGACAGCGGCGTGCGCCTCGGCGGGCGAGTGCTCCGAAGGCGGCTCGCCCGCGAGCAGGTGCGCCCAGCGCGTCTCGCGCGCCCCGGGCTGGCGCGCGAGTTCGCGCACCAGCGCCCCGGCCGGGCGGGACGCGAGCTCCTCCAGGAAGGCCTCGACGGCGGAGATGTCGGAAAAGGCGTGCAGGCGCTCGCTGTTGATGCGCAGCTCGCCCGCCGTCTGCGGCCCGCGCAGCATCAGGGTCGCGAGCAGCGCCACCGACTGCGGCGGGATGCCGAGGACGCGGCCGGCGTTGTGGGCGTAGCGCATGACGCGCCCGCCGCTGGACTCGACGACGAGGGAGAGGGCCTTGAGGTGGTCGAGCGCGGCCTGGGCTTCGGCCTCGGCCGCCTCGAGGACGGGGTGGCGGCTCGACTTCTGGTTGCAGCCCGCGACCAGCGCGTTGAGCGTCAGCGGGTAGCTGTCGGGGACGGTGTGCTGCTTCTCGACGAGGACGCCGAGGACTCGGGTTTCGAGAAGCGAGAGCGCGGGGAGGGGGGCGGCGGCCATGCGGGTCGGGTCCGGCAAACCCGCATGTTACCGCCCCCGCGGGGTGCTTCAGGCGTCGAACGTGAAGACGTTCTTGTGGGTCTTCGCGCGGGCGACGGACAGGACGACGTCGGCGGCGTACTTGATGCCCTTCCAGGTCGTGAGGATCGCGTCCGCGACGAGTTCTGCCACGTAGACGCTGCGTTCCAGGCGGGCCTGGCGGATGTGCTGCTCGATCGCTTCGTACCGTTCCATGATGCACTCCTTTTGGGTTTCCCCCGCCTGCGCCGGGTGGGCGTTTCGGCGGTTCACGGAAGGGAATATAGTGCCCATGACGCACTGCAACAAACGATTTGTTCTTGCGCTTTGGCCTAGAAAAGCTAATCTATCCACGCCATGCCCGACCGCCTTCCCCCCCTGAACGCCCTGCGCGCCTTCGAGGCCGCGGCCCGGCACCGCAGCTTCAAGCGCGCGGCCGAGGAGCTCTTCGTGACGCCGGCGGCGGTCTCGCAGCAGGTGAAGGCGCTGGAGGAGTACCTGGGCGTCGAGCTCTTCCGCCGCCTCACGCGCGCCATCGAGCTCACGCCGGCGGCCGAGGCGATGCTGCCCAAGCTGCGCGAGGGCTTCGACTGCTTCGCGGCGGGGCTCGCGCAGGCGCGGCGGGAGGAGGGGCGCGGGCGCATCGCCGTGGAGGCCCCGCCCAACTTCGTCGCGCGCTGGCTCATGCCGCGGCTGCGGTCCTTCACCGCTTCCTACCCGCAGTACGACCTGCGCATCATCGGCACGCTGCGCGCCATCGACAATCCGCAGGACGACGCGCCCCCGGACCCCGGCCGGGCCGATGCCGAGGCGCGGGTCGCCGTGCGCTACGGCAAGGGAGATTATCCGGGGGCGGTGGTGGACCTGCTGTTCCATCCCTCGTACGTGCCGGTGTGCAGTCCGAAGCTGCTGGGCCGCGGGCCGGCGCTGCGCAAGCCCTCGGACCTGCGTTTCCACACCCTCATCCACGACGACTCGTCGCCGGGAGACGAGGAGCGGCCGGGGTGGGAGGAATGGCTCGCGATCGCGGGCGCCAGGGGCGTGGACGCCTCGCGCGGCCCGCGCTTCTCCAATGCCTCCCTCGTGCACGAGGCGGCCATCGACGGCGTGGGCGTGGCGCTCGCGCTGCGCCCGCTGGTCGACTCCGACATCGAGGAGGGGCGCCTGGTCGTGCCCATCGAGCGCCCCGTGCCGACGAACTTCGCCTACTACCTCGTCACCCCCGAGGCGCTCATCGCGCATCCGGCGTCCAGCACCTTCCGCCGCTGGCTCGTCGCGCAGGCCGAGGGCCAGTCGCGCCGCCGGACGCGCTAGGGCGCGAGCGGCGGYTCCTGCATCGCCGCGACCTGCTCCTTGAGCTCCAGCACGCGGTCCTGCCAGTACTTCTGCGTGTTGAACCASGGGAAGGCCATCGGRAAGGCCGGGTCGTCCCAGCGCCGCGCGAGCCAMGCGGAATAGTGCAGCAGGCGCAGCGTGCGCAGGGCCTCGACGAGGCCGAGCTCGTGGTCGTCGAACGACGCGAAGTCCTCGTAGCCCGCGAGCACGTGGCGCAGCTGGGCCGACATCGAGGCGCGATCGCCCGACAGGAGCATCCACAGGTCCTGCACCGCGGGGCCGGTGCGCGCGTCGTCGAAGTCGACGAAGTGGGGACCGGCCGGCGTCCACAGCACGTTGCCGGCGTGGCAGTCGCCGTGCAGGCGGATGCGCGCGACTCCCGTGGCGCGGTCGAAGGCGCGCTGCGCCCCCTCGATCGCGAGGGACGCCGCCCCGGACCAGGCCTCGCGCAGGTCGGCCGGGATGAAGTCGTGCCCGAGGAGCCAGTCGCGCGAGGCGGTGCCGAAGGAGGCGACGTCGAGCCCGGGCCGGTGCACGAAGGGCTTCGTCGCGCCAACCGCGTGGATGCGCCCGATGAAGCGGCCGAGCCATTCGAGCGTGTTGCGGTCCTCCAGCTCGGGGGCGCGGCCTCCCCGGCGCGGATAGACGGCGAAGCGGAAGCCGGCGTGGTGGTGCAGCGTGGTGCCGCCCAGCTCCAGGGCGGGCACGACCGGGATCTCGCGAGCGGCCAGCTCGGCCGCGAAGGCGTGCTCCTCGAGGATCTCCTCGTCGGACCAGCGCCCGGGGCGATAGAACTTGGCGACCAGGAAGCGCGCCTCCCCGAGAGGRCCGCCCTGGTCCTCCTCGAGCCCCACCTGGTAGACGCGGTTCTCGTAGCTGTTGAGGGCGAGCTGGTGGCCGTCGGCCCGGAAGCCGACGCTCTCGACCGCGTCGAGCACCGTGTCGGGCGTGAGACTGGCGTAGGGATGCGGGGAAAGGTCGGCGCTCACCCGTGCATTGTACGGCCGCCCCGGAATGGGACTCGCGGGCCGGCGGCTTGCACCCGGGCGGTGCGGGCCGCCGGCGCCGGGCCGCGCCGCCCCCTCGTGAAGCGGGGATGGCATGCCTCCTGCTAACACCGGGAAGCAACCTCCGGAGAGCGCCGCATGCATTCGATCGCAACCGTCCTGCGCCGGCTGTCCCGGCGCACCGCCTCGACGCCCGTCGACGATGGCGCGTGGCTCGACGCCGCGGAGTCCCGGTCCCTGTGGGACGCGGTCCTCGATGGCGCCCTCGACGAGCTCGAGCTCGGGGCGCTGCTCGCCTCCCTGTCGATGGCGGGCGAGTCGACGGCGGAGCTCGCGGGCCTGCACGGGGCGCTGGCGGCGCGGCAGGGCAGGCTCGCCTTCGGCCTGCCGCAGCGGCCGATCGCCATTCCCCTCTACGGGCTCGTCGCCGGCGAGGCGGCGTTCGGCGCGCTCCTCGCCCTGTTCCTGCGCCGGTTCGACGTGCCGGTCGTGGTGCACGGCCCGCTGGACTCCCCGCAGGCGCCATCGGCAGCGACATTGCTTCGGGAGCTGGGCGTGCTGCCCAGCCCTTCGCTCGCCGAGGCCGAGGCGGACCTGCGCGCGCGCGGCATCGCGTTCGTGCCGGCGCAGCTGCTTTCCCCGGCGCTCGGGGGACTCGTCGCACTGCGCACGCGGCTGGGACGCACCAACGCGGCGCACGTCGCGGCGCACGCGCTGGACCCGGGCGGCCTGGGCGCGGTGCGCCTGGCGATGAGCGTCCCGGGCACCGCCAGCCAGGGTCTGGGAGGCCTGCTGGCGGCCACCCCGGGCAAGGCCCTTCTCCTCTCCTGGCCCGCCTCGGTCGCCCCCTGCAACCTGGCGTGGCGGCCGCGCATCGCCCTCCTGGCCGACGGCGAGGAGAGCGTCCTCTTCGAGGCGGAGAACACCGGGCGCGTCGCGGCGCCCGTGCCCCCGGGGCCCGCGGAACTCGTGCCGTGGATGCGCGCGGTGGTCGAGCGCCGCGCGCCCGCGCCCCCGCCGCTGGTGAACCTCGCGAGCGCCTGCGTGCACGCGGCGGGGGCGGCCGCCGACTTCATGCAGGCCAAGGCGATCGTCGCGCTGCATTGCGGGCGAATGGCCGCCTAGGCAAGGGGCAATCGCGAATCGCGATCCGCGATTTTCGCCTTCGCGCGGCGGCGGATCGGCAGGTCGCGGGTGGTAAAATCGGTGCTCTCCGCCTGCAAGGACCGACTCGGAGCGATCCCATGAAGAACCCCCTCGATTCCCTCTGGGGGACCGTCCTTTGCGGACTCGTCCTCACCGCAATCCTGTACTACCTCGTCCGCACCCTGGTGGAGCGCTGAGCATGGAGATCCTGCACTACGGCGTGGGGCGCTGGCTGCACGTGATGGCCGGCGTGATGTGGGTGGGCCTCCTCTACTACTTCAACTTCGTGCAGGCCGCGGCCATGAAGGACGCGCAGGCCGACGGCAGCGCGGCCGGCATCGCGAAGCACGTGGCGCCGCGCGCGCTCCTCTTCTTCCGCTGGGCCGCGGTGGTCACCTGGGTCGCGGGCATGGCGCTCCTGGGCGACAAGGCCGACGACGCCTTCCTGTTCAAGGACCGTGCCTACATCCCGATCGGGGTGGGTGCCTGGCTGGGCACGATCATGTTCGTCAACGTCTGGGCCATCATCTGGCCCAACCAGAAGAAGATCCTGGGCCTCGCACCCGCCTCCGAGGACGAGAAGGCGCGCGCGCGCCGCGTCGCGTTCCTCGCCTCGCGCCTGAACGTCGTGCTCTCGATGCCGATGCTCTTCTTCATGACGGCCTCGGGAGGACTCTTCCGCCGCGCGGTCTTCGGCGCCTAGGCGCGCGGCCGATGAACGGCGACGCCCGCGTCCGCGTGCGCGTGTGGGACCTGCCCACGCGCCTCTTCCACGGGGCGCTCGTGCTGCTGGTCGCCGCGAGCGTGGTGACGGGGAAGCTCGATTCCGTCCTCGGGCCTTCCACCCTCGAGTGGCACAAGCGCTCCGGCCTCGCCATCCTCGCGCTCCTCGCCTTCCGCGTTGCGTGGGGATTCGCCGGGGGGACGCACGCCCGCTTCGCGGGCTTCCTGCGCGGCCCGCGGGCGCTCGTCGCCTACGCGAGGGCGCTCGCGGCGGGAAGCGCGCCGGAGACGGCGGGGCACAACCCGCTGGGAGGCTGGTCGGTCGTCGCGATGCTCTCGGCGCTGGCGGCGCAGGCCGCCACGGGGCTCTTCCTGGTGCAGGAGGACTACGGCTTCCAGGGGCCGCTCGCGCGGCACGTGAGCGGCGCGACGTCCGACCGGCTCAATGCCATCCACGAGGCGAACTTCTGGGTGATCGCGGCGCTGGTCGCGCTGCACCTGGCGGCCGTCGTGTTCTACGCCGTCGCCAAGCGCCAGGACCTCGTGGGCGCCATGATCGGCGGCGACAAGCGGCTGGCGCCGGGGCGCGAGGGCGAAGCCTCGCGCGGGGGAGGGGGGCTGCTGGCCGCCGCGATCGCATTCGCGGCCGCGGCGGCCGTCTGGGGCCTGGTCAGCCTCGCGTGATCAGTTGCGCGCTTCCTTCAGGCGGAAGTCGTCGTGGCAGCCGCCGTTGCAGGACTTCGGCACCTCCGCGAACGCGGCCTTGAACTTGCCCTCGTCGCCCGTCCGCGCGGCGGCCGCGAGGTTCGCCACCGCCTTCTGGGTGTTCTCCGCGGCTTCCTTGAACTTGGCGGTCTCCTGCCAGATCTTCGGGGAGGCCTTCGTCGGCGCGCCCTTGTCGGTGCCGGGGCCGAAGGAATTCCACGGCAGTCCCATCAGCGACTCGACCAGCGCGGAGTTCTTCTGCGCCACGGCCGCGTTGAACGGCGCCTTGCCCTGCGCCATCGCGCCCATGGGGCCCATGGCGCGGCCGATGACGTTCATCACGGACTGGCGGTAGCGGATCTCGTCCTCCGGCTTCTGCTGGGCCATGGCGAGGGTGGCGGAGGTGGCGGCGAGCACCACGACAACGAGGGCAATGCGGTTCATGCGGTTCCTTTCGGGTCGGGGAGGGACGGCCGCCCGCGGGCGGCATCGATGGGGAGAACAGCGGCGAGCGCGGCTTATTCCCGCGCTCACTTCACCTTCGGCAGCCCCGTCACCTTGTCGCCGGCCTTGATGCCGCGCCGGGCGAACCAGCCCTTGTGGGTCTCGATCGCGAAGCGCGCCGGCCCCGCGGCATAGTGCGAGTCGAGCGTTTGCGGCTCCATGTCCAGGATGTTGAGGATGCGGCCCTCGCCGTCGACGAAGGCGACCGATAGCGGCAGCGGCGTGTTCTTCATCCACATGGAGTGGTACCCCGGCTCGTCGAAGACGAAGAGCATGCCGTCGTCGGCGCCCAGCTTCGTGCGGAACATGAGGCCCTGCATGCGCTGCTCGACGGTGGCGGCCACCTCGACGCGCAGCGCGTGCCCGGCGACCTTCACCGGGATGAACTTGGACACGGCATGCGCCGGCGCCGCGAAGGCGAACGCGAGGGCGAAGGCGGCGAGCGCGCGTGCGGCGGCTCGGGGAACAAGGGCGGCTACAATGGCGTCCAACGAAAATCTCCCAGACAGATCGGCGCACGCAGCATAACGCACGAGGTGACCGATGCGCCGACCGGCCGTCCTGTTCCTGCCCTTCCTGCTCGCCTCCTGCGCGCTCCTCGCGCCGTCGCCTCCGGCCGACGAGACGCCCGAGGAGGGCGCGAAGCGGCGCGCGAAGGCGCCCCCTCCCGCCTACAACCTCGCCGGCTACCCCCCCGCCGCGCGCGACGGCTACATCGACGGCTGCGAGACGGCGAAGAAGTCGCAGTACGGCCGCAAGGACGACAAGCGCTTCGCCGCCGACCCGCGCTACCGCATGGGCTGGAACGACGGG
>PQAI01000053.1 GCA_003105245.1 Betaproteobacteria bacterium
AAGGTCGGCCTGCACAAGGCGCGGCGTCGCAAGCAGTACTCGAAACGCTAAGGCGGGAGAGCGCTGTCCGGTTTCCCCGGAGCACGACAAAGCCGCCCCGAAAGGCGGCTTTTTCGTTGATGGGTTGTGCCGTGGTCGCCGCAAGGCGACAGGAAAGGTGACGATAGATGATCAAGGCAGGCGTCGTCGGGGGCACGGGATACACCGGGGTGGAGCTCCTGAGGCTGCTCGCGGCCCACCCGGATGTCGAGATCGCGGCGATCACCTCGCGCGGCGAGGCGGGCACGCCCGTGGATCGCCTGTTCCCTTCGCTTCGCAAGCGGGTGGACATCGCCTTCAGCGACCCCGCGAAGACCGACCTCACCGCCTGCCAGTGCGTGTTCTTCGCCACGCCCAACGGGGTGGCCATGGGGCAGGCGAAGCCGCTGGTGGACGCCGGCGTGAAGGTGATCGACCTGTCCGCCGATTTCCGGCTGAAGGACATCCCGACCTGGGAGCGCTGGTACAAGATGAAGCACGCCGCGCCCGACCTCGTGGCCGAGGCCGTGTACGGGCTTCCGGAGATCAATCGCGACGCGGTCCGCAAGGCGCGGCTCGTGGCCAATCCCGGCTGCTACGCGACCGCGGTGCAGCTCGCGCTGCTGCCGCTCGTCGAGACGGATTTCGTCGACCGCGACCACCTCGTCGCGGACGCCAAGTCCGGCGTGAGCGGCGCGGGGCGCAAGGCCGAAGTCGACATCCTCTTCTCCGAGGCCGGGGACAACTTCAAGGCGTATGCGGTGGGCGGTCACCGTCACCACCCCGAGATCGTGCAGAGCCTGCGCGCCGCCGGCGGGCGTGACCTGGGCCTCACCTTCGTGCCGCACCTGGTGCCGATGATCCGCGGGATCCTCGCGACGGTGTACGCGCGGGTCACCCGGGAGGCGGACTTCCAGCAGCTCTTCGAGAAGCGCTACGCCGGCGAGCCCTTCGTCGACGTCCTGCCGCCGGGCACGCAGCCCGAGACGCGCTGGGTTCGCGGCTCCAACCACTGCCGCATCGCCGTGCACCGCCCCATGGGCGGCGACACGCTCGTGATCCTGGCCGTCGAGGACAACCTCGTGAAGGGAGCGGCGGGCCAGGCGGTGCAGAACATGAACCTGATGTTCGGCCTGCCCGAGACGCGGGGCCTGGAACAGGTGGCGCTGCTGCCGTGAGAGGAATCGCCCGCCGCCTGCGCAGCAACTTCGGCATCCGCTCGTCGCGGATGACGATCCGCTCGCACCTGGCGTGGTACTGGCGATGGCTCCTCAACATCCTGATGATGGCGGCGGTCGCCGGCATCGTGTGGTGGCTCGTGGAGAACAGCTACCGGATCACCGGCTTCAACCGCGAGGAGGCCAGGCAGCAGATCGCCGACCTCAGCGAGCAGAACGCGACCCTCAAGCGCGACCTGGAGGCCGCCCGCACCGTGGCGGCCGAGCGCGACCGCCAGATCGCCATCGACAAGGCCGCGCAGATGGAGCTCGCCCGGAGCGTCACCCAGCTCCAGGAGGAGAACGCGACGCTCAAGGAGGACCTGGGGTTCCTGCGCAACATCATGTCGTCGGGCGCCACGCCGGAGGGCCTGGGCATCGCGAACCTCAAGGTCGAGCAGGACGGCCAGCCCAACGAGTACCGCTACCGCATGCTCCTCACCCAGGGCGGGCAGCGCAAGCAGGACTTCAAGGGAAAGGTCCAGATCCTGGCGCGCGTGGCGAGCGGGGGGGCGATGAGCACCCTCGCGTTTCCCGATGCCGCCGCCGGCGAAGGCGCCGGGGCGGTGGAGTTCCGCTTCTACCAGAAGGTGGACGGCCGGTTCCGGATCCCCGAGGGCGCCGCCCTCAGGGGCTACGAGGTCCGGGTCCTTGCCATTCCCGGGGGACAGGTTAAACTCTCCCGGAGCGTCAACCTGCAATGAGGTAACCCCATGTTCGGAAAGGGCAACAAGCCGAGCCCGATCGACAGCCTGATCGGCGCCGGAACCGTCATCGAAGGCAACATCACCTTCGTGGGCGGGCTTCGCGTCGACGGGCACGTGAAGGGCAACGTGAAGGCCACGGGCAACAAGCCGGGCACCCTGGTGCTCTCCGAGCTCGCCAAGGTGGAGGGGGAGATCGACGTCGCGCACGTGGTGGTCAACGGCACCGTCGCGGGCCCCGTCCGGGCCACGGAGTACGTCGAACTTCTGCCCAAGGCGAGAGTCACAGGGGACGTGGCGTACAAGTCGATCGAGGTCCACGTGGGCGCGATCGTCATGGGGCAGCTGGTCTACGAGAACCCCCAGAAGAGCGACAAGGTTGTCGAATTGAAGCCCGCGAGCGGCGCGTCCGACTGACGCGGGCCGCACAGAATTTCCTTAGGAGAACTCCATGAACGACATGTCCACGACGATGCCCGATCCGCTGGTCTTCACCGACAGCGCGGCGAACAAGGTGAAGTCCCTCATCGAGGAAGAGGGCAACGCGGAACTCAAGCTGCGCGTCTTCGTGACGGGCGGGGGTTGCTCGGGCCTGCAGTACGGATTCACCTTCGACGAGGTCGTCAACGAGGACGACACCGTCATGCAGAAGAACGGCGTGAGCCTTCTCATCGACCCGATGAGCTACCAGTACCTCGTGGGCGCCGAGATCGACTACTCGGAAGGCCTCGAGGGGGCGCAGTTCGTGATCAAGAACCCGAACGCGTCTTCCACCTGCGGCTGCGGCTCCTCGTTCAGCGCCTGAACGAACGGCGGTTTTCCGGCGAAGGGGGAGCCTCGGCTCCCCCTTCGGCTTTTCAGGCGGGGTAGATCGCGCCCAGGACGCAGGGATGGGAGGCGCCGGTGACGGCCCCCAGGTCGACGGGCTCGCGGCGGACGCACTTGATCGCGAGCCACGCGAAGGCCATGGCCTCCACGAGGCCGGTCGGCACGCCCAGCGTGTCCGTGGGCCTCGCGGGGCGGGGGGAGGCGAGCTCCCCGATGCGCGCGGCCAGCCGGGCGTTTCGCGCCCCGCCCCCGCACAGGTAGATCTCGTCCGTCCGGTCGCAGAATCGGTCGATGGCCTCCACGATCGACGAGGCGGTGAGCTCGAGCAGCGTCGCCTGAATGTCGACTGGAGCCAATCCTTCTGGCAGCCGGGCCGCCAGCCAGGCCTCGCCGAAGAGCTCGCGCCCCGTGCTCTTCGGCGGCGGCAGCGCGAAGTAGGGATCGGACTTCAGGCTCGCCAGCAGCGCCGGGTCCGGGCGGCCCTCGGCGGCCCAGGCGCCCGCCTCGTCGTAGTCGGTTCCCCGGTGCCTCCTCGACCAGGCATCCATGAGCACGTTGCCCGGGCCGCAGTCGAATCCCGCGAAGGGCTTGCCGGGACGAAGCGAGGAGACGTTGGCGATGCCGCCGATGTTGACGATCGCGCGGTGAAGGGAGGGGTTCCGGAACACTTCGTCGTGGAAGGCGGGCACGAGCGGGGCCCCTTGYCCGCCGGCCGCGATGTCGCGGCTGCGGAARTCCGCCACGACGTCGATGCCGCAGCTTTCGGCCAGCCGCGCCGCGTCGTTGAGCTGCACGCTGAAGCCGAGCCCGGGCCGGTGCCGCACYGTCTGTCCGTGGCAGCCGACCGCTTCGATTGATAMAGGGGAAACGGCGGATCGCTCGAGCACCTGCGAGACGACCCGCGCGTAGATCTCCGCGAGCTGGACGGTGCAGAGCCCCGCGGCATCGAGTCCGTCGGCACCGGGGGCGCTCAGGGCGAGGAGGGACTCGCGAAGCTCGCGAGGGTAGGGCACCGAGGCGGAGGCGATGCAGCGCGGCGGGGAAGCCGAGAAGTCGGCGAGAACGGCGTCCGCCCCGTCGAGGCTGGTCCCCGACATGACGCCGATCGCGAGCCCGCGCACGCTACTCGAAGCGGGACGAAGGCGCCTCGCGCACCATCGCGATCCTGGCGGCGGCGCGGGCGGCCTCGGCGTCGAACCGCGCCTTCAGCCGGGCGGGGACCGGGGTGGCCTTGGGCAGCGCGACCTTCATCGGGTCGTACTGGACTCCCGAGATCCTGAACTCGTAGTGCAGGTGCGGTCCCGTCGCCCATCCGGTGGCGCCGACGTACGCGATGGGATCGGCCTGCCGGACCCGCGCTCCGGCGCGGATGCCCGAGGCGAATCCGGAGAGATGGCCATAGAGGGTCGTGATGCCGCCGCCGTGACGGACCTCGACCGTGTTGCCGTAGCCGTTGCGCCAGCCGGCGAAGGTCACGTGCCCGTCGGCGGAGGCCAGGACGCGCGTGCCCTTGGGGGCGGCGAAGTCGGTGCCGGTGTGCGCCCGCCAGGTCTTGAAGATCGGGTGGATGCGGCGACCGAAGCCGGAACTCACGCGGGAGAACTCGATCGGCGAGCGCAGGAACGCCTTCGCGCGGCTGGTCCCGTCGAGCTCGTAGTAGGCATCGCCGCCTTCCTCGTCCTCGAAGAGCACCGCGTTGTAGGTGCGACCCTGGTTCACGAACTCGGCCGCGAGGATGCGGCCCGTGGAGACCTGCTCGCCGCCTTCGTACGACACCTCGTAGATCACGGAGAATCGGTCGCCGGAACGGATGTCGACGTGGAAGTCGATGTCGGTCGAGAAAACCCTCGCGAGCTGCATCGCGACGGCGTCGGGAATGCCCGCGGCGTCGGTGGCGGCGAACAGGGAGGAGCGGATCGTGGCCGTCTTGTAGAACATGCGCGGCGAGGAAGCGGCGGGCCGCTCGCGCGCGGCGTAGCCATCGGCGCCGCGGGACACCTCGAGGACGGTGCCCGGGTTCACGAAGTAGCGCAGGGAAAGGAGCTCGCCGTCGGCGCCCGTTTCCGCCTGCATGGAGCGCCCGGGGATGAGTTGCCGGAAGATCTGGCGCCCCACGGAATCGGAGCGCAGGAAGGTCATCGCCTGCTCGTCGGCGATTCCCAGCCGGGCGAACAGGCCCGCGACGGTGTCGCCGCGCTGTACCCGTTCCTGGTTCGAGAAGCGCTCCGGTCCCGCGGATTCGGCTTCCGTCCAGGCGGGCAGCGGGACATCGACGGTCACGGTCGAGCGCTCGATCGTGTCCGCCACCGTCCCCGGCGCGAGGCCGAAGGCGGTGACCACGCCCAAGGCCGGCAATCCCAGCAAGGCCGCCCCGAAGGCCAGCTGCCGGACGGGCAGGAGCCGGGCGAGGTGCTGCGCTAGAATGGCGACCTTTTCCAGGTTCATCGGCCGGGCGGGTTCCAAAGGCCGCAGGATAGCAGAAATACCCGGCCGGAAGGCAAAAAACGGAATCAAATCAATGAGTCAACATCCCGACCTCGAGGTCATCCGGCGTGGCGCCCACGAACTCATCCTCGAGGAGGACCTCGTCCGCAAGCTCGCCAAGGGCAGGCCGCTGCGGGTGAAGGCGGGCTTCGACCCGACCGCTCCGGACCTGCACCTCGGCCACACGGTGGTGCTGAACAAGATGCGCCAGTTCCAGGAGCTGGGGCACCACATCATGTTCCTCATCGGGGACTTCACGGGGATGATCGGCGACCCCAGCGGGCGCAACGCCACCCGCCCGCCGCTCACTCCGGAGCAGATCGCGGAGAACGCCGAGACCTACAAGTCTCAGGTATTCAAGGTGCTGGACCCGGCCCGGACGGAGATCCTCTTCAACTCCACCTGGTGCAACCAGCTCGGCGCGAGCGGCATGATCAAGCTGGCCGCGACCTCCACCGTGGCCCGCATGCTCGAGCGCGACGATTTCTCCCGGCGCTTCGCGGAGCAGCGCCCGATCTCCATCCACGAGTTCCTCTATCCCCTGATGCAGGGCTACGACTCGGTGGCGATGAAGGCGGACGTGGAGCTCGGCGGCACGGACCAGAAGTTCAACCTGCTGGTGGGGCGCGAGCTGCAGAAGCACTACGGGCAGGAGCCGCAGGTGATCCTCACGATGCCGCTGCTGGAGGGCCTGGACGGCGTGAACAAGATGTCCAAGTCGCTCGGGAACTACGTCGGCATCCACGACCCCGCGGAGGACATGTTCGGCAAGCTGATGAGCATCTCCGACGAGCTGATGTGGCGATATGTCGAGCTGCTGTCCTTCGAGTCGCTCGCCACCATCGCCGGATGGAAGAAGTCCGTGGCGGAGGGCGGCAACCCCCGCGACGTGAAGGTCCGCTTCGCCCAGGAGATCATCGCCCGGTTCCACGACCAGGCCGCCGCGCGCCGGGCGCTGGAGGACTTCGAGGCCCGCTTCCGGCACGGCGAGATCCCCCAGGACCTCCCGGAGCAGCTCCTCGAGGTGCCCCCCGAGGGCGGCGCCATCGGCCAGGTCCTCAAGTCCTCCGGCGTCTGCCCCAGCACCTCGGAGGCGCTGCGCATGATCGAGCAGGGCGGGGTGAAGGTCGACGGCCAGAAGGTCTCGGACAAGGGCCTGAAGCTCGCCGCCGGGGCCACCTACGTGCTGCAGGTCGGCAAGCGCAAGTTCGCCCGGGTGAGCCTGCGGGCGGCTTCCTGACTGCGGCGCCGGAAAGGCTTGACCGGGGCCGGAAACGCGCTATAATCGCTGTCTTTTCGCCGTCACCCCAAGGCAGGAGCAGGGGATGGCCGCGAACGCTCTTTAACAAGTTACAGCCGATAGAGGTGGGTGCTGTGGGTGCGCGAGGCTTTTTCATTTCCCGCGAGGGGGATGGGGAGCCGCTTGAAGCATCTTGCAGTGCTCACTTGGAATCCATGTGATTCTTTGTGAGTTTTGAAGGATTCAAACTGAAGAGTTTGATCCTGGC
>PQAI01000054.1 GCA_003105245.1 Betaproteobacteria bacterium
TCATCGAGACGCTCGCCGACGCCGGCGAGGACGACGAGAAGCTGCGCCGCCGGAGCCTCGAATTGATGGGCTCCCAGGCCGAGCGCATGCAGCGCCTCGTGGAGGACCTTCTCACGCTCGCGCGCCTGGAGGACTCGCGCTACCCGCTCAAGGAGGAGCCCGTGGACGTGGCGGCGCTCGCGCGCGCCGTGGTCGCGGAGGCCGAGGGCATCGACGAGGGCCGGCACCGCATCGAGCTTCGCGCCGAGCCGCTCTGGCTCGTCGCGAGCCGCGAGGAGCTGAGGAGCGTCCTCACGAACCTCGTCACCAACGCCATCCGCTACACGCCCGCCGGCGGCGACATCCTCGTCACCTGGGAGCGGGAGGCGGACGAGGCCTGGCTGCGCGTGCGCGACGACGGCGAGGGCATCGCWCCCGAGCACGTTCCCCGGCTCACCGAGCGCTTCTACCGCGTCGACCGCGGCCGCTCGCGCTCCTCCGGCGGCACGGGCCTGGGGCTCGCGATCGTGAAGCACGTCCTGCAGCGCCACCAGGCGCGCCTGGAGATCCGGAGCGAGCCGGGCAAGGGCAGCACGTTCTCCTGCGCGTTCCCCGCCTCCCGCCTCGCGCCCGCCTCGGACCACGCGGCCGAAGTCACCTCCAGCGGCGCGGCCTGACCTGAAGATTCAGGCCGCCGCGCTCAGGGGTACCAGAGCGAAATCGACCCCGCAGCCATGGGGTCTCGCTTCAGATCCGCAGGCGACGGGCGGTAGACCTTGCAGATGAAGGGAGCGCGCTGTCGATCGAGAAAGCGCTCGATTCTGGCAATGGTCCGCACGAAGTTCTCTGCCAGCTCCCCGTACGGCGCATCTCCTACCACGATGATCAGCGCTACGGAATTCCGCACGAGCGCAGACAGCTCGTTCGGGGTGTGGCGAATTCGCCTGTTGTGCGAAATCGCGATCCGCCCTTTTCGCCCGCAATGCTCCAACCACTGTTCGTCGGAACCCTCTGGCGGGAACAGTTCATGGTGTGCTTCAACGTCGAGGCCGGCCAGGCGAAGTCGCGCCGGGAATCGCTTCCCGAGGTCGCGGTCGGTGAAGTAGATCCGGGTCAAGCCGCGCGTTCGTAAATGACGGCCTGCTCGATTTCAGACGGGGTCAAGCCGTAATCTTCCGCAAGGTCGGTTACGGCCTCGCCAGCGTCGATCCGGTCCGCAATGGCACCCGTAGACACGCCGGCGCTGAGAACGACGGGACGGCCGAAAGCGATCGCCGGATCGATGGCAATCGGGCGCTGCACTTGGGATCCACCAGGGACAAATGGGTAGAGCCGCACCGGAAATTGCCACTCGTCCCAATCGACTCGCTTCAGGTGCTCCTCGAAGACCTTTCGCAGGGCCAATTGCCCCGATGCGTTCAGACTGATGAGCCTGCCGTACTGATCGAGAAAGACCTGGCCGGCGTGAGTGCAAAGGTCCCTGCGCAAGAGCAGGTGATCGATCTCCAGCTCGCGCTCCGCATACCGGATTGCCTTGCGCAGTTCGCGCACGGGCAAGCCATGCTCAGTGCGCAAGGACCGCAGCACGTGTGCCTCGATCAGGTTCCAGAAAGAAAGCGTGGGCGGTCTTCCCCGGGCCGGCTTGATGAGCGGCTGAAAATGGCCCTTGCCATCCCCCTTGGGGTAGGAGCGGCCCGCAACCCATGAACGAAGGGTGGCCGCCGGAAGCCGAAGATAGTGCGCCGCCTCCGCCAAGGGGTAGGCGGGCTGGTTTCTGAGGTCGTTGTTTCGGGCACCCGTGTCGTTTTTCATGTTCGAACGGTATTTTGAACCTTAACGATGCTGGTGGGGAATCGGTTGGCACCCCGGGGGCCGGGGGCCGTAAAATGACGCCATGATCGGAATCCTCCTCGTCTCCCACGGCGCCTTCGGCGAGAGCCTCATCCACTGCGCGAGCCACGTGCTCGGCAAGCGCCCCCTCTACGTGCGCCAGCTCGGCGTCACGGTCCACGACGACCCCGAGGAGATCCTGCCCACGGCCGAGGACCTCATCCGCTTCCTCGACCAGGGACAGGGGGTCCTCGTGATGACCGACATCTACGGCGCCACGCCCTCCAACATCGCCGCGCGGCTGCTCAGGCCCGGCAAGGTGGAGGGCATCGCGGGCGTGAACCTGCCGATGCTCATCCGCGCCCTCACCTACCGCGAGGAGAGCCTCGAGGCCGTGGTCGCCAAGGCGCTCTCGGGCGGCACCGAGGGCGTGATGCGCATGCCCGCGAAGCCCTGAGGAGCACCCCGCCCATGCAGAAGCAGGCGGTGGCCATCGTGAACAAGCTGGGGCTGCACGCGCGGGCCTCGGCCAAGCTCACCCAGACCGCCGCGCGCTTTCCCTGCGCGGTGCACCTTTCGCGCAACGGCCGGCGCGTGAACGCGAAGAGCATCATGGGCGTGATGATGCTCGCGGCCGGCATCGGCTCCACGGTGGAGATCGAGACCGACGGGCCCGAGGAGGAGGCCGCCATGGCCGCCCTCGTGAAGCTCATCGCCGACAAGTTCGACGAAGGCGAGTAGGACGCCCCGCCATGGCCGCCGACGGCTCGCCCGCCCCCGCCCAGAACGTCTGCTTCACGATGCACGGCATCGGGGTGTCGGGCGGCATCGCCATCGGCCACGC
>PQAI01000055.1 GCA_003105245.1 Betaproteobacteria bacterium
GTGAGGTGCGGGAACAGGTTGAACTGCTGGAACACCATGCCCACCTCGCGGCGCACGCGCTCGACGGCCTTCACGTCGTCGGTGAGCTCGGTCCCCGTCACGAAGATGCGCCCCTCCTGGTGCTCCTCCAGGCGGTTGATGCAGCGGATGAGCGTGGACTTGCCGGATCCCGAAGGGCCGCAGATCACGATCCGCTCGCCGGGGGCCACCTCCAGGTCGATGTCGCGCAGCACGTGGAAGCTGTCCCCGTACCACTTGTTCACCTTCTCGAACTTGATGATGGGCTCGCTCATGGAGTTTCCTACCGGGTGCGGGAGACGCTCACCTGTTTTTCGATCCACAGGCTGTAGCGGGACATCGCGAAGCAGAAGGCGAAGTAGATGGCGGCGATGAAGAAGTAGCCCTCGAGCTTGTAGGGCCGCCAGTTCGCATCGGCGTTGAGGGCGAGCCCGAGCGACCCGGTGAGCTCGTAGAGGCTCACGATGGTCACGAGCGAGGTGTCCTTGAAGATGGCGATGAAGTTGTTCATCACCGCGGGCACCACCATCGCGAGCGCCTGCGGCAGCACGATCTTCCGTTGCGTCTGCCAGTAGGTGAGCCCGAGGGTCGCCGCCGCCTCCACCTGCCCCTTGGGCACCGCCTGCAGCCCGCCGCGCACGGATTCCGCGAGGTAGGCGGCCGCGAAGAGCGTGATCCCCACCAGCACGCGCAGCAGCACGTCGGGAGATTTCCCCACCGGCATGAAGAGCGGRAAGAGGAAGGAGGCCATGAAGAGCACSGAGATGAGCGGCACGCCGCGCACCAGCTCCACGTACACGATGCACATCGTGCGGATGGCCGGCAGCTTCGAGCGCCGGCCCAGGGCCACCAGCACCGCGATCGGGAAGGCGAGCACGATGCCGAGAGTAGCCAGCATGATGGTGAGCGGCAGCCCGCCCCACAGGTCCGTGGTCACCTTGGTGAGCCCGAGCACGCCGCCTGCCATGAGGACGAAGTACCCCGCGAGCACCGCGATCCACAGGGGGGCGAGCCACGGCCGCCAGAAGCGGCGCGTGCAACTCACGCCGAGGAGCGCCATGAGCAGGAGCGTGGCCACCACCGGGCGCCACTGCTCGTCGTAGGGATAGCGGCCGAGGATGATGTAGCGGTACTTCTCCGCGATCACGGCCCAGCAGGCGCCCGTGCCGCGCGCGGCCTGGCAGCTCTCCAGGCTCGGATGGAAGACCGCCTGGAAGAGGGCCCACTGCGCCATGCCGGGCAGGAGCCACAGCGCGACGAGCGCCAGCACGATCGTGGTCGTCGTGCTCCTCCAATCCCCGAAGAGGTTGGCGCGCGCCCATGCCACGAAGCCCGTGGTGCGCACSGGAGCCGGKCGCGGCGGGATGGGCTGGAAGACGCTCGCCACCCTCAGCGCTCCTTGATCGCCGCGCGGGCGTTGTACCAGTTCATGAATCCCGCCGTCGACAGCGAGGTGATKAGGTACACCAGCATGATGATCGCGATGCACTCCACCGCCCGCCCGGTGTTGTTGAGCGCCGTGGTGGCGATGGAGACGACGTCGGGATAGCCGATGGCCACCGCGAGCGAGGAGTTCTTGGTGAGGTTCAGGTACTGGCTCGTCATCGGCGGGATGATCACGCGCAGCGCCTGCGGCAGGATCACCAGCCGCATCGTCTGCCCGCGCGAAAGGCCGAGGCTGCCGGCCGCCTCCACCTGCCCGTGGGCGACGGACGCGATCCCGGCGCGCACCACCTCGGCGATGAAGGCCGCGGTGTAGAGCACGAGCCCCAGCAGCACCCCCAGGAATTCCGGCGTGGCCGAGGCCCCGCCTTCCATGGTGAAGGTGCCCGGCACCGGGTAGTTCCAGGCCGTGGGCGCACCGCCCGCGATCCAGCCGGCGAACGAGCCCGCGATGACGATCGCGATCGGCGCCCAGAAGGTGCTTCGCGCCTTGGCCGTGAGCTCGAACTGGCGAATGGCCCAGCGCCGGTACGCCCACGCGATGGGCACGCAGATCGCCGCGCCGGCCGCGGCGAGCGCCTGTCCCAGGCCCCACACCGGCACCGGAAAGGAGAATCCCGCCTTGCTGAGGAAGAAGGCCCCGCCCACCGAGAGCGGCTCCGAGATGGGCGGCAGGATGTCGGTGAAGAAGAGATACCAGACCAGGAGCTGCAGCAGCACCGGGATGTTGCGGAAGAGCTCCACGTAGCCGTAGCAGAGGCCGCGCACGATGGCGTTTCGGGAAAAGCGCCCGATGCCAAGGAGCGTGCCGAGCAGCGTGGCCATCACGATGCCGACGATGGCGACCCGCAGCGTGTTCAGGACCCCGACGAGGAACGCCTTCCAGTTCTGCTCGAGGGCGTCGTAGGGGATGAGGCTCTCGCCGATGTCGAAGCCGGCGGGCTGCAGCAGGAATCCGAATCCGCTCTGGATTCCCCGCGCCCGCATGTTCTCCACGGTGTTGTGCGCGAGGAACCACAGCGCGAGGCCGATGACGGCCGCGGCGAGGACCTGGTAGACGAGCCCGCGAAAAGCCTGGCTACGCCACGACCAGCCCCTGCGCCGCGGAGGCGGGCGCCCCGTCATCGGAGGTGTTGCGGTGTTACCGGACCGGCGGGGCGTACATCAGGCCGCCCTTGCTCCACTGCGCGTTCACGCCGCGCGGCAGGTTGAGCGCCGTCTTGGGACCGACGTTCCTCTCGAAGATCTCGCCGTAGTTGCCGACGGCCTTGAGGGCCTTCACCAGCCAGTCGCGCTCCAGGCCCAGGTGCTTGCCCATGTCCTCGCTCTTTCCCGTGAGGCGCATCACGACCGGATCCTGGCTCTCGGCCGTCATCTTGTCGACGTTGGCCTGGGTGAGGCCGTACTCCTCGCTCTCGATCAGGCCGAAGATGACCCACTTCGCGATGGCGAAGAACTCGTCGTCGCCGCGGCGCACGGCCGGGCCGAGGGGCTCCTTCGAGATGAGCTCGGGCAGGATGAGGTGGTCGGCCGGATTCTTGGCTTCCTTGTTGCGCACCGAAGCGAGCCCGGAAGCGTCCGTGGTGAACGCGGCGCAGCGCCCGGAGAAGTAGGCGCCGGTGGCGGCCTCGATCTTCTCGAACACGACGGGCTTCAGGTTCAGGTTGTTGGCACGCGAGAAGTCGGTCATGTTCTTCTCCGTCGTGGTGCCCGATTGCACGCAGACRGTCGCGCCCTTCAGCTGCTTGGCGCTCTTGATCTTGGACTTGACCGGCACCATGAAGCCCTGGCCGTCGTAGTAGGTCGTGGCGACGAAATTCACGCCGAGGGAGGCGTCGCGCGACATCGTCCAGGTGGTGTTGCGCGACAGGATGTCGATCTCGCCAGACTGCAGGGCCGTGAAGCGCTGCTGCGCGGTGAGGGGCACGTACTTCACCTTGCCGGCGTCTCCCAGCACGGCGGCGGCGATGGCCTTGCACACGTCCACGTCGAGGCCGCTCCAGTTGCCCTGGGCGTCGGCCGACGAGAAGCCGGCAAGCCCCGTGTGCACGCCGCACACGAGCTGGCCTCTCGCCTTGATGGCGTCGAGCGTCTTGCCGGCGTGGGCGGGGGCAGCGGCGATGAGCGCGGCGGCGGCGAGGCCGGCCAGCGCGATCGGGGTGCGTTTCATGGTTTTCTCCTCCTGGTGTCCGTTTGTGCGGTCGCCCAATTTACACCAAGTGGAGAGGGGGACGGCTACTGGATCGTCCCCCGTCGCACCAGCGCTTTCGCCTCCGCGCGCGCGAAGTCGAGGAAGCGCCGCACCACCTCCGAGAGGTTCTTTCCGCTGGGGTACGCGAGGTACCAGTGGTTCTCGAGCGGGAAGCCCTCCACGTCGAGGCACACGTAGCGGGAGGATTCGGGGTCCAGCCCGAAGGTGTAGCGCGACATGATCGTGATCCCCATGCCCGCCAGGATCGCCTCCTTGATGGCCTCGTTGGTGCCGAGCTCCATGCGGATCCTGGGCGCGAGGCCCCGCTCCGCGAAGAGCCGCATCATGATGCGGCGCGTGCCCGAGCCCTCCTCGCGCACGAGGAGCGGCTCCTCGGCCAGCCGCGAGAACGGGATGTCCTTCTCGCGGGCGAGCGGGTGGTCGTCGCGGGCCAGCACCACGAGCGGGTTGGGCAGCAGCTCCTGCGTCACCACCTCGGGGATCTCCGGCGGGTCGGCGAAGAGGTAGAGGTCGTCCTCGTTGCGGCGCAGCCGCTCCACGAGCGTCTGCCGGTTGTGCACCTGCACGGAGGCCTCGATGCCGGGGTGCTGCTCGATGAACGCGCCCACGAGCCGGGGCATGAAGCACTTGCCCGTGGTGCTCACGGCGAGCCGCAGCCGGCCGCGGTCCGCGGAGCGCATGCCGGAGAGCGACTCCTCGATCGCCTCGAAGGCGTGGAAGAGGTCCTGGCAGCCCTCGTAGAGGCGCTTTCCCGCGTCGGTGAGGTAGATCTGCTTGCCCACCTGCTCGAAGAGCGGAAGCCCCACGGTCTCGGTGAGCTTCTTGATCTGCGCCGAGGCCGTGGGCTGCGCCATGTTGAGCTCCTGGGCGGCGCGGGTGAAGCTTCCCAGGCGGGCGCTCGCCTCGAAGAGGCGAAGCTGCGGGAGCGTCCCGTGCTTCAGGTACCTGCGGATGTTCGTCTGTTGCATGGCACCTCCTCGTCTCTCGACGCCATGCCGCCATGCCTCCAGAAGCACAGCGGCCTTCACCGCAAGGTTGAAGGCCGCCTTTTGAACGGACCTTCACCCGATGGGCAAAGGTCTCGCTTGCACATTGTGGATGCCGGTACGACCGGGGCCGGAGCCCGTTTTGACGGCCGCACCGCAGTAGCCGATGGGGCTACCGAAGCTACTCCCCTTTGGGAGCCGCACGGCTCTCGCCGTGCACGCGATTCCTATATATCAGGCCCCGCGCCCCCTTACAAGGCCGCGACGGCCCCGGAGCATCCGATTACTTGATGCATGTCATCAGGAATCGTCTTTTTCCATCCGCTTGCGTGATGCCGCCCCGCGAAAACTTCGAATTTTCTTTCCCCCGCGCCCGCTCGATACTCGGTACCAGGTACACGTACCAGGTACCGGTACCTGGTACCGGATAGGGGAGGAGAAGAAAATGCAGGATCGCGAATCGCACGGCAAGCCCATCGAGCAGGTGGTCGCGGACTTCGCGTCCCACCTCGAGAAGGGCATTTCGGCGGAGGAGGCGAAAAGCCGCCTCGAGAAGCACGGCGCCAA
Organism: Betaproteobacteria bacterium; assembly: GCA_003105245.1. Taxonomy (GTDB): domain Bacteria; phylum Pseudomonadota; class Gammaproteobacteria; order Burkholderiales; family Usitatibacteraceae; genus FEB-7. The sequence continues at coordinate 5,227 of PQAI01000055.1, forward strand.
CGAACTGACGGAGCGCCCGCGCCCCGGGTTCCTGGCGCTGCTCTGGCAGCAGTTCAACAACTACCTCGTCATCATCCTCATCGCCGCGGCGGGCATCTCGCTCGCGCTGGGCGAGTGGGTGGACTCGATCGCGATCATGGTGATCGTGATCCTGAACGCCGTGGTCGGCGTGATCCAGGAATCGAAGGCGGAGCAGGCGCTCGCCGCGCTGAAGAGGATGTCGGCGCCCAACGCGCAGGTCATTCGCGGCGGCCACCAGGTCACGGTCCCCAGCCGCGAGATCGTGGGCGGCGACATCGTGCTCCTGGAAGCCGGCAACTACGTCCCGGCGGACGTGCGCCTCTTCGAGAGCGTCAACCTGAAGGTCGAGGAAGCCTCGCTCACCGGCGAGTCGGTGCCGGTGGACAAGAACGCCGCCGTCGTCCTGGACCGCGACATCCCGCTGGGGGATCGCAAGAACACCGCCTTCATGGGCACGCTCGTCACCTACGGGCGCGGCAAGGGGCTCGTGACCGGCACCGGCATGAGCACGCAGATCGGCCTCATCGCGCAGATGCTGCAGTCCTACGAGGACGAGGAGACTCCGCTCCAGAAAAAACTCGAGCACCTCGGCAAGGTGCTGGGCACCGCGTGCCTGGCCATCTGCGCCATCGTCTTCATCTACGGCCTCTTCCGCGACGCGAACCTCTCCTCGGCCTTCGGCGGCAGCCTCGTCGAGTACCTCGAGAGCGAGCGCAAGGTCATCATCCAGCTCTTCATGACGGCGGTAAGCCTCGCCATCGCGGCGGTGCCCGAGGGCCTTCCCGCCATCGTCACCATCTGCCTGGCGCTCGGCATGCAGCGCATGATCAAGCACCACGCGCTCATCCGGAAGCTCCCGGCCGTCGAGACGCTGGGCTGCGCCACGGTCATCTGCTCCGACAAGACCGGCACCCTCACGCAGAACGCGATGTCGGTCGTGCAGGTCTGGGCGGGCGGCCGGCACCTGCGCGTCACCGGCGAGGGCTACAGCCCCGTCGGGCAGTTCCTCGAGGGCGACGAGGGCTTCGACCCGCGCACCGACCCCGACATGGTGGCGCTGCTGCAGGGCGCGGTCGTCTGCAACGACGCCAAGCTCGAGGAGCGCGGCGAGGAATCCGGCAAGGGCGGCTGGCAGATCATCGGCGATCCCACGGAGGGCGCGATGGTGGTGGTGGCCGCCAAGGGCGGCTTCCGGCAGGGCGAGGTCGCCGTCACCCTGCCGCGCGTCCAGGAGATCCCGTTCGACTCCGACCGCAAGCGGATGACGACGATCCACGGCAACGCCGCCGCCTTTTCGGGCGTGAGCGGCTCTCCCCTCGTTGCCATCACGAAGGGCGCCCCGGACATGGTGCTGGAGCTGTGCACCCACATCCTGGACGACGGCCGCGCCGAGGAGCTGACCCCCGCGATGCGCCGCGCGATCCTCGACCAGAACCGGTCGATGGCGAGCAACGCGCTTCGCGTGCTGGCGGTCGCCTTCCGGCCGCTCGAGGCCATCCCTTCGGAGGTCACGCCGGAAACCGTCGAGCGCAGCCTCGTCTTCGTGGGCCTGCTGGGCATGATCGACCCGCCGCGGCCCGAGGTGATCGAGGCCCTCAAGCTCGCCAAGGGCGCCGGGCTCAAGACCGTGATGGTCACCGGCGACTACAAGGACACSGCCGAGGCCATCGCCCGCGACATCGGGCTTCGCACGCCGCGGGGACTGGTGCTCACGGGCGCCGAGATCGACAAGCTCTCCGACGAGGAGCTGGCCGCGCGCGCCGAGCAGCTCGACGTCTGCTGCCGCGTCTCGCCGCAGCACAAGACGAGGATCGTGGAAGCCCTCAAGTCGCGCGACCACGTGGTGGCGATGACGGGCGACGGCGTGAACGACGCCCCGGCCCTCAAGCGCGCCAACATCGGCGTGGCCATGGGCATCACCGGCACGGACGTCGCCAAGCAGACGGCCGACATGGTGCTCACCGACGACAACTTCGCGAGCATCGTGGCCGCCATCGAGCAGGGTCGGATCATCTACTCGAACATCCGCAAGTTCGTATACTTCCTGCTCGCCTGCAACGTGGGCGAGATCCTCATCGTCTTCGGCGCGATGCTCGCCGGGATGCCCATCCCGCTGCGCCCGGTGCAGCTGCTGTGGCTGAACCTCGTGAGCGACGGCGCGCCGGCGCTGGCCCTCGGCCTGGAGAAGGGCGACACCGACATCATGAAGCACCCGCCGCGCTCCCCGCGCGAGCCCGTGATCAACCGCGACATGGCGCTGGGCATCGGGGTGGTGGGGCTGGTGGACGCCCTCGTGATCCTGGGCGTGTTCTACCTCGCCATGGAGCGCCACCCGACCTCGCTCGAGGCCGCGCAGACGATCGCCTTCGTCACCCTGTGCACCTCGGAACTCCTGCGGGCCTTCGCCGCGCGCTCCGAGTACCACAGCGTCTTCTCCATCGGCGTGTTCTCCAACCGCTGGATGGTGTGGGCGGTGGGCGTGTCGTTCCTGCTGGTGCTCGCGGTGGTCTACGTGCCGTTCCTGCAGCCCTTCTTCGACGCGGTCCCGCCGACCCTCGACGACTGGCTCCTCATGCTGCCGTTCTTCTTCGTCTCGCCCATCGCGATGGAGCTCCTCAAGCTCTACATCCGCCGCAGGGCGGAAGCGCGCGAGGCCGAGCAGTTCCACGTCCATACCGAATCCGTGGCCGTCACGACGCCGGCCGCGCAAACCCCCGAAGGAGCCCTTGCCATGCTGAAAGTCCTCATCCCCGTCGACGGCTCGAGGAACTGCGAAGCGGCCATCCGACACGTGATCAAGCAGTTCATGAACAACACGGCGATGGAGGTCCACCTCGTGAACGTCCAGAAGCCGTTCTCCAAGGACATCGCCCATTTCGTGGGCGCGAAGACGCGCCACGAGTACCACCACGAGCAGTCCGTGGGCGCGCTGGCTCCCGCCCGCAAGCTGCTCGACGGCTTCGGCATCCCGTACGCGGTGCACGAGGGGGTGGGCTCCGACCGCGCCAAGGTCATCACCGACACCGCGCGGCGGCTGAGATGCGACCAGATCGTGATGGCCACGGCGCGCAAGAACTCGCTCACGCGCTGGGTCGAGAGCTCCGTCACCGACCGCGTGCTCGAGCTCACCYCGGTCCCGGTTGAAGTGATCGCGGGCACCGCGATGTCGCCGTGGGAGCGCTACGGCATCCCGGCGGCCCTTGCCGCAGCCGCCGCGCTCATCCTGGCGATCGAGGACTGACGCACCCTCACCCCCAACCCCTCTCCCAAGGGAGAGGGGAGACGTGCTCCCTTCTCCCTTGGGAGAAGGGCCGGGGATGAGGGTTGGGGTGGGGGCGATGTGGGAGAATGCTCCCCTTCGCCCCCACCCCTTTTCCCATGGGAAAGGGGAGGCGTCCCCGACCCAAGGACCCCGCGATGTTCCGCTCCAAGTACCTCGACTACGCCGAGCTCATGGCCCAGGTGCAGGCCTGGGCGAAGCAGCATCCCGCCCTCGTTCGCGTCTCCTCGCTGGGCAAGTCCGCCGAAGGCCGCGACATTCCCCTGGTCACGCTGGGCCGCGACCCCGACCGGCTGCGCCCCGCGGTGTGGATCGACGGCAACATGCACGCCTCCGAGCTCTGCGGCTCGAGCGTGGCGCTCGCCATGGCCGAGGACGTCATCGCGGTCCTCTCCGGCGGCAACGAGGCCGGCGGCAAGCCCCTGCCGCCGCACATGGCCGAGGCCATCCGCGAGTCGCTCTTCTACGTGGTCCCGCGCATCTCGCCCGACGGCGCCGAGGAGGTGCTGAAGAAGGGGCGCTACGTCCGCTCCAGCCCCGTGAACGACCGCACGAACAAGGACCACGCGTGGTGGGAGGCGGGCGACATCGACGGCGACGGCGAGATGATGTACATGCGCCAGCAGAGCCCCGATGGCGAGCTCGTGGAGCTGCGCGGCGAGGACGGCAAGCCGCTGGACCCGCCGGTGATGGTGCCGCGCCTGCCGGAGGATGCGGGCCCGTACTACAAGCTCTATCCCGAGGGGCGCATCGTCAACTTCGACGGCCGGCGCATCCCCGATCCCTTCTTCCTCGGCGACAACCTCAACGACTTCAACCGGAACTTCCCCTACATGTGGGCGCCGGAGTCCGAGCAGGCCGGCGCCGGGCACTACCCGGGCAGCACGCCGGAGACGCGCGCCGTCATCGAGTTCGCCACGCGCAACCCGCACATCGTGACGTGGCTGAACCTCCACACCTTCGGGGGCGTGCTGATCCGCCCGCTGGGCGACAAGCCCGACAGCAAGATGGACCAGACGGACCTCGCCATCTTCAAGCAGGTGGAGACCTGGCTCACGGAGCACACGGGCTACGCGACGGTGAGCGGCTTCCACGAGTTCCTCTACGAGCCCGACAAGCCCCTTCGCGGCGACATCACCGAGTGGGCCTACCATCAGCGCGGCGCGCTCGCCTACGTGATCGAGCTGTGGGACCTCTTCAAGCAGTTGGGCATCGAGCGCAAGAAGCCCTTCGTGGACCACTACGCGCAGCTCGACCGCAAGGACTTCCTGGCGATGGCGAAGCTCGACCGCGAGGTGAACGGCGGGCGCATGTTCAAGCGCTGGCGCAAGGCGAAGCATCCGCAGCTCGGCGATGTGGAGGTGGGCGGCTTCGACCCGCGCGTGGGCATCTGGAACCCGCCGTTCGAGAAGCTCGGCGAGACCTGCGCCACGCAGTCGGCCGCGTTCCTGCGCGTGGCGGCCCTCGTGCCGCGCCTCGCCGTGGAAGTGGTCGCGCGCGAGAAGGTCGGCGGCGGGCACACGCGCGTGGAAATCCGCGTCGCCAACGGCGGCTACCTCTCCACCTACGGGCTGCCTTCGGCGCGCAAGCTCCCGATCTCCGAGCCGCTTCGGCTCACCACCTCGGGCGTGAAGCTCGTCGCGCCGGCGGAGTCCGTGGTCGAAATCGGCCACCTCGAAGGCTGGGGCAGCGGCCTCTACAACGGCCCCAACGTCTTCATGCCGTGGACGCGCGGCAATCCGCACGAGCGCTTCGTCACCCTCGTGGCCGAGGGCAAGGGCAAGCTCGCCGTGAAGGTGGGCAGCAGCCGGGTGGGGTACCGGACGGTCGAGGTGGAAGTCGGTTAGGCAGCGCTTACTTGACGGCCGTCAAAGCCGCCACCTTCCCCGGGAATAGGATGAGGAAACCACCGGCCGCCTGAGCGTCGCGTCGTGCGGCGATCTTCGGGGGCCCCGAGGAGGCTGCCATGACAACCCCTCGTCGCCGGCATGTCGACATCCCCGACACGTCCCGGTATTCCCGCCGCGATTTCCTTGCCGGCACCGGCGCCACCGGCGCGGCGATCATCGCGCCCGCCTTCGTGCCGCTCAAGGTCCGGGCCGCGCCCGACCCGGCCACCGACTTCAAGCCGTTGCCTGCGCCGACCCGCGAGGGCGGCATGCCGCTCATGCAGGCGCTGGCGCAACGCCGCTCCACGCGCGAGTTCTCGACCCGGAAAATCCCCGAGCAGGTCCTCTCCGATCTCCTCTGGGCCGCCTACGGCGTGAACCGCGCGAGCGGGGACCGCACCGCGCCCTGCTGGCGCCACATCGTCGCCATCGACGTCTACGCCGCGATGGAGGACGGCCTCTGGCTCTACGATCCCAAGCGCCACGCCCTCGTCCCGCACCCCGCCGGCGACATCCGCGCGCAGACCGGGCAGCAGGAGTTCGCGGGCCGCGCGCCGCTCAACCTGGTCTACGTGGCCAACGGCCAGCGCATGTCGGAGCTCACCCCCGAGAACCGCAAGCTCTACTGCTCCGTGGACGCGGCCTTCATCGGGCAGAACGTGTACCTCTACTGCGCCTCGGTGGGGCTCGCGACCGTCTTCCGCGGCGCCGTGGACTACCCGAGGCTCGCGCGCGCCATGCGCCTGGACCACGAGCAGTTCGTGGCCTTCGCGCAGACGGTGGGATACCCGA
>PQAI01000056.1 GCA_003105245.1 Betaproteobacteria bacterium
GCCTCGACCGGGCGAAGCCCGACTCCGGGAAGGGGTTGAAGGGAATGAGGTTCAGCTTGCAGGGCACGTCGCGCAGGAGCTTCGCGAGGGCGCGGGCGTGCGCCGGCGTGTCGTTCACGCCGTCGAGCAGCACGTACTCGAAGGTGATGAAGTCGCGCGGGGCGGCCTCGAGGTAGTCCTTGCAGGCCTCCAGCAGCTCCGCGATGGGGTAGCTGCGGTTGATCGGCATGATCCGCGAGCGCAGCTCGTCGTCGGGGGCGTGCAGGCTCACCGCGAGCGCCACCGGCAGCGTCTCCTTCAGGCGGCGCAGCTTGTGCACCACGCCCGAGGTGGAGAGCGTCACGCGCCGGCGCGACAGCCCGTAGGCGTTGTCGTCGAGCATCACCGACATCGCCGCCACCACGTTGTCGAAGTTGTTGAGCGGCTCGCCCATGCCCATCATCACGACGTTGCTCACGGGCCTATTGCTCCCTTCTCCCTCCGGGAGAAGGGCTGGGGATGAGGGGGACGATTTCGAGGATGATTCCCTCACCCCCGACCCCTCTCCCAAGGGAGAGGGGAGCTCTTTGGTCAACCGAAAGCCCTGCCCCTCCGCCGCCATCTCCCGCAGCCGCTTGTTCGCCACCCACAGCTGCCCGACGATCTCCGAGACGGAGAGGTCGCGGTTGAAGCCCTGCCGCCCCGTCGAGCAGAAGCCGCAGTCGAGCGCGCAGCCCACCTGCGAGGACACGCACAGCGTGCCGCGGTCGTCCTCGGGGATGAAGACCGCCTCGACGCCGTTGCCGATGCCGACGTCGAAGAGCCACTTCACGGTGCCGTCGGCGGAGCGGTGCTCGGAGAGGATCTCCGGCGGGCGGACTTCCGCGACCTCCTTCAGCTTCTCGCGCAGCGACTTGGCGAGGTCCGTCATCGCGTCGAAGTCGGCCACGCCGCGCTGGTGCACCCAGCGGAACACCTGCCTCGCGCGGAACGGCTTCTCGCCGAGCGAGGCGAACCACTCGGTGAGGGCCGGCAGCGTGAAGTCGAGGAGGTTGGTCCGCATGGGGGCGCGGCGGGTGCCTCAGCGCGCGTAGACCTGGCTCGCGGGGAAGAAGTAGGCGATCTCGACGGCCGCCGTCTCCGGGGCGTCGGAGCCGTGAACGGCGTTCGCGTCGATGGACTCGGCGAAGTCGGCGCGGATCGTGCCCTTCTCGGCCTTCTTCGGGTCGGTGGCGCCCATGAGGTCGCGGTTCTTCTGGATGGCGTCCTCGCCCTCGAGCACCTGGATCATCACGGGGCCGGAGATCATGAACTCGACCAGGTCCTTGAAGAACGGGCGGGCCTTGTGAACCGCGTAGAAGCCCTCGGCTTCCTGGCGGGAGAGGTGGACCATCCGGGCCGCGATGACCTTCAGGCCGTTGGTCTCGAAACGGGAATAGATCTTGCCGATCACGTTCTTGGCCACGGCATCGGGTTTGATGATCGACAGGGTGCGCTGAACCGCCATGAAAATCTCCGCTAACTGAATGAAAAATTTAGCTTTTCATTCTATCACACCCACCCCCTCCCAGACTAGTGGCACCCCCCCATCCGGTACCAGGTACCCGTACCTGGTACGGGTACCTGGTACCGGCACTCAGGGGTGCCAGGCGGGGAGAAGGCCGGGGGAGGCGGCGGGGGGGAGGTAGTCGGCCGAGGTGCCGATGCCCGGGACCCAGACAAGGCGCTCGCCGTCGAAGAGGAGCGGCAGGCGCGTGCGGCGCCAGGCGGGGATCGCGTGCTCCTGCAGCAGGTTCTTGAGGGTGCGCGTGGGGGCGCCGGGATGCAGCCGGATGCGCTCGCCGCCCGCGCGCGGGGCGAACCGCCAGCGACCGGTGGCGGCCCGCTCGAGCGCGATGCCCTGCCCGGGGACCTCGGAGAAGCGCACGCTCCCGCGCCCTTCTCCCAGCGCCACTTCGCGCTCGCCCGTCCAGGCCACCTCCCAGCCGGTCTCCCGCGGCGCGTCCTCCACGAGGATGCGCCCGCGATGGCGCACGAGCGCGCGCCCGCCGTGCAGCAGCAGCACGCGCGCGTCGTCGCGGGCGTGCACGAGCTGGCGGGCCATGTCGGCGAGCCTCGCGTCGCCCGGCATCGCGAGCCCCCGGGAGGCGAGGAAATGGCGCAGCACGTTGGCGCGGCGCAGGGGATCGAGGGCCTCGAGGCCATTCGCTGAAAGGCCCTCGCCGTCGGCCAGGCGGGAGGCGTCCTCGCGCGCCAGCGCCTCCAGCAATTCGGCTGCGGAGGCCGCATGCCGCGCCAGCCGCGTGAGCGACTCGCGGTACTGGGGGAATCGCCGCTCGAGGACCGGCATCACCTCGTGGCGCAGGAAGTTGCGGTCGAACGCGGTGAGCTCGTTGGATTCGTCCTCGACCCACTCGAGCTCCGCCTCGCGCGCGTGGACGATCAGCGCCTCCCGCGGCTCGGCGAGCAGCGGCCGGAGCCATACCGCGCCCCCTACCCGCCTCGCCTCGGCCATCGCGGAGAGCCCCTTCACGCCGGTGCCGCGAAGCGCCTGCAACAGCACGGTTTCCGCCTGGTCGTCGGCGTGGTGCGCGAGCGCCAGGAAATCGGCCCCGCACTTCGCGAACGCCGCGTGCCTCGCCACGCGCGCCGACGCCTCCAGCCCCGCGGGGTGGCCGCGTTCGACCGTGACGCGCTCGACGCGGATTGCAACGCCGCGCGCGGCCGCGAAGGCCTCGCAAGCCTGCGCCCAGCGATCCGCGTTTCGCGACAGCCCGTGGTGGACGTGCAGCGCGGAAAGGACGAAGCCGTGGGATTCGCGAAGCCCCGCGAGGAGGTCGAGCAGGACCGTGGAGTCGAGCCCGCCGGAAAAGGCCGCGCAGAGCCGGCTTCCCGGGGCGAGGTGCGCCGCGATGCGCCGGCCGACGCGCTCCCGCAGCCCTTCCGTCGAACGCCCGAGCGCGGCCATCGCGCCTCGGCGCTACTCCGCCAGCTCCTTGAACTTGCCGTAGTTCACGAGCCGGTCCTGGCGCCGCTCGAGGAGCTGGTTCATCGGCAGGTCCTGCAGCTGGCGCAGGTGGTCGGCGATGGCCTTCTTCAGGCTCTTGGCCGACTCGGCCGGGTCGCGGTGAGCGCCGCCCAGCGGCTCGTTGACGACCTTGTCCACGAGCCCCAGCGACTTGAGCCGCGGCGCCGTGATGCCCAGGCACTCGGCGGCCTCGGAGGCGTTCTCGGGGCTCTTCCAGAGGATCGCGGCGCAGCCCTCCGGAGAGATCACCGAGTAGGTCGAGTACTGCATCATGAGCGTCGCGTCGCCCACGGCGATCGCGAGCGCGCCGCCCGAGCCGCCCTCGCCGATCACCGACACCACGATCGGCACGCGCAGGCCCGCCATCTCGTAGAGGTTGCGGCCGATGGCCTCCGACTGCCCGCGCTCCTCGGCACCGATGCCCGGGTAGGCGCCCGGCGTGTCGACGAAGGTGAGCAGCGGGATCGAGAACTTCTCCGCCAGGCGCATGAGGCGAAGCGCCTTGCGGTAGCCCTCGGGGCGCGGCATGCCGAAGTTGCGCAGGATCTTCTCGTTGGTGTCGCGGCCCTTCTGGTGCCCGATCACCATCACCGACTGGCCGTTGAAGCGCGCGAGCCCGCCCACGATGGCCGGGTCGTCGGCGAACGAGCGGTCGCCGTGCATCTCCTCGAAGTCGGTGCACATCGCCGCGATGTAGTCGAGCGTGTACGGCCTCTGGGGGTGACGGGCGACCTTGGAGATCTGCCAGGCCGTGAGCTTGCCGTAGATGTCCTTCGTGAGGTCGCGGCTCTTCTTCGACAGCCGCTCGATCTCCTGCGAGATGTCGACGGCGCTGTCGTCCTGCACGAAGCGAAGCTCCTCGATCTTCTGCTCGAGCTCCGCGATCGGCTGCTCGAAGTCCAGGAAGGTGGTCTTCACGAAAGGTCGCTGGGACAAGATGGCGGAATGATAGCAGGGAGAAAGTCTCCCCTCTCCCGCTTGCGGGAGAGGGGCCGGGGGTGAGGGTCGCATTTCTCCCCTCTCCCTTGGGAGAGGGGTCGGGGGTGAGGGTCACGCTATCGATACCAATCCCCTCATCCCCCACCCTTCTCCCAAGGGAGAAGGGAGCGCATCACCTCAAGCGGTCAACGGCAAGGCAGAGCGCCTCGATCCCCTCGACCACCCGCGGCGAGGGCCGCCCGAGGGCGCGCGAGCCGACGAAGGCGAGCTTTCCGCGCCGCACCGCCTCGAGCCCGCTCCGCTCGCTCCAGTCCCGGCGAAACGCCACCTCGCCGCCTTCCGGGCCCGTGCCCACGATGGCGTCGGGATGGCGCGCGAAGAGCTCCTCCCACGACACCTGCGGGGCAACGTCGGGAAGATCGGCGAAGACGTTCGTGGCGCCGCACGCGGCCAGCGCCTCGTTCATGAAGTGCGAGCCCGCCACCGTCATGAGCGGCCGGTGCGAGATCTCGAGGAAGACGCGCACGCCCGGCCGCCCGGCGTAACGCGCCTTCACCGCCGCGAGCCGCGATTCGTACTCGCGCGTGGCGGGGCCGGCATCGCCCCCCGTGAGCGCGGCCGTCACGCGCAGCAGCCGCGGGATCTCGGC
>PQAI01000057.1 GCA_003105245.1 Betaproteobacteria bacterium
GGCAGGAGGATGAGCAGCCGGTGCACGAACTGCGCGCCGGCGGAGTGGCCGAAGATCGCGTAGTCCTTCTGGCCGTCGCGCATCTCGTCGAAGAGGTGCTCGATCATCGAGTAGGCCCACTTCTGGCGGTCCTTGCTGTCCGACACTCCGCCGAGGTTGTAGTCGGACGCGGCCGGCCAGTGCTTGTCGGAGAACTCCGGCGCGATCACGAGGAAGCCGAAGCGGTCGGCGGCGAGCTCCCAGTTGTCGCGCATGGCGGAAGCCTTGCGGCCCTTGCCGTGCATCGCGAAGACCATGGGGCAGGTCGAGTCGCACTGCCGCGGCCGGTACGTGTACACGCGCAGCGGCCGGTCCGCCTGCCCGCGCTTGTCCGTGAAGACGAAGCTCCACTTGCCCCCCGGCACCGGCGTCGCCGCGAACGCCGGCACGCTCGCCGCCGCCATGAGCACCGCGCCGATCACCCAAGCCTTCAATCCGTGTTCATCCGTGTTCATCCGTGTCCCCTGCCTTTGGCTCGCATCACTCTCAGGAGTAATTCAGCCCCATCGCCTCGCGCACATCCCGCATCGTCTCGTCCGCCAGGTCGGAAGCCTTCTCGCACCCGTCCTGGATGATCGAGCGCACCAGCGTCGGGTCCTCCTCGTAGCCCGCCGCGCGCTCGCGCATGGGCTTCAGTTCCGCGTTGATCGCGTCGATCACCGGCTGCTTGCACTCCAGGCACCCGATGCCCGCGCTGGTGCAGCCCTTCACGACCCAGTCGCGCGTGTCCTGCGCCGAGTAGACCTGGTGCAGGTTCCACACCGGGCACTTCTCCGGGTCGCCCGGGTCGGTGCGGCGCACGCGCGCCGGGTCCGTGGGCATCGTGCGCACCTTCTTGGCCACGTCCTCCGCCTTGTCGCGCAGCAGGATCGCGTTGCCGTAGCTCTTGCTCATCTTCTGCCCGTCGAGGCCCAGGAGCTTGGGCGTCTCGGTGAGCAGCGCCTCGGGCTCGGTGAGGATCATGCGCCCGCCGCCCTCGATGTAGCCGAAGAGCCGCTCCCGGTCGCCGAGCGAGAGGTTCTGCACGTCGCCCACGAGCTCGCGGGCCTGCTCGAGGGCCTCGTGCTCGCCCTTCTCCTGGAAACGCGTGCGCAGCTCGCGGTAGAGCTTGGCCTTCTTGGGGCCCATCTTCTTCACCGCGGCCTCGGCCTTCTCCTCGAAGCCCTTCTCGCGGCCGAAGAGGTGGTTGAAGCGCCGCGCGATCTCGCGCGTGAGCTCGACGTGCGAGACCTGGTCCTCGCCCACCGGCACGCGCGTGGCGCGGTAGATGAGGATGTCGGCGGCCTGCATCAGGGGATAGCCGAGGAAGCCGTAGGTGGTGAGGTCGCGGCCGTGCTCGGCGTGCTTGTCCACCGCGTCCTTGTAGGTGGGCACGCGCTCCAGCCACGAGAGCGGCGTGAAGAACGACATGAGGAGCGTGAGCTCCGCGTGCTGCGGGACGCGCGACTGGACGAAGAGCGTGGCCTTGGCCGGGTCGATGCCGGCGGCCAGCCAGTCGACGAACATGTCCCATACCGTCGACTCGATCACGGACGGGTCCTCGTAGTGCGAGGTGAGCGCGTGCCAGTCGGCGGCGAAGAAGAAGCACGGGTACTCGTTCTGCAGCCGCACCCAGTTCTTGAGGGCGCCGTGGTAGTGGCCGAGGTGCATGGCGCCCGTGGGGCGCATGCCGGAAAGTACGCGGTCCTGGAACATGGTTCTCTTTCTAGAAGCCGAGCAATGCGTAGAGGTTCTTCAGCAGCGCCCCCATCACGGGGCCGATCATCCACCACAGCGCCCCGGAGACGATGAGGAGGATGAGGATCACCATCCCGTAGGGCTCGAGGCGGGAATACTGGTAGGCGAGGCGATTGGGCAGCAGGCTCACCAGGATGCGCCCGCCGTCGAGCGGCAACAGCGGGAAGAGGTTGAGCACCGCGAGCCCCACGTTCACCTTGATGCCGGCGTCCGCCACGCGGATCCAGAACTCGTAGGCGGTGCCTTCGCCGCCGACGGTGAGCAGCACCTTGGCCACCAGCACCCAGCCGAGCGCCATGGCGAGGTTGGCGCCCGGGCCCGCGGCCGCCACCCAGAGCATGTCGCGCTTGGGGTCGCGCAGGTTCTCGAAGTTCACCGGCACGGGCTTGGCCCACCCGAAGAGGAAGCCGGTGAACGCGGTGAGGAGCGGCACGACGACGGTGCCGATGGGGTCGATGTGGCGCGCGGGGTTCAAGCTCGTGCGGCCCAGCATCCAGGCCGTCTTGTCGCCGAAATACTTCGCGGCATAGGCGTGGCCCGCCTCGTGCAGCGTGATCGCGAACACGACCGGGATCGCGTAGACGGCGATGTAGACGATGATGCCCTGGATGTCCATCAGTGCAGCGCCGCCTTCACGAACCCGAACGGCCGGATGTCGCCCTTGCCCTCGCGCAGCAGCACGGGGCGGTCGCCGGAGATGTCGATCACGGTGGTCACGTCCAGCCCGCAGGGGCCGGCGTCGATGATCGCGTCGAGCTGGTGGTCGAGGTGCTCGCGGATCTCCTCGGCGTCGTTGAGCGCCACGCCGTGGTCGGGAAGGATGAGCGTGGAGGAGAGGATGGGCTCGCCCAGCTCCGCCAGGAGCGCGAGCGGCACGGTGTGGTCGGGAATGCGAACGCCGATGGTGTGGCGCGGGTGCATGAGGCGGCGCGGGACGTCGCGCGAGGCGCGCAGGATGAAGGTGTAGTTGCCCGGMGTGTTGGCCTTGATGAGGCGGTACTGGATGTTGTCGACCTTGGCGAACTGGCCGACCTCGGAGAGGTCGCGGCACATGAGGGTGAGGTGGTGGCGCTCGTCCACGTGGCGGATGCGGCGGATCCTCTCCATCGCCGCCTTGTCGCCGATGTGGCAGCCGAGCGCGTAGCAGGAGTCCGTGGGRTAGGCGATGACGCCTCCCGCGCGCATGATCTCCACCGCCGCCTTGATGGAGCGCGGCTGCGGGTTCTCCGGGTGAACCTGGAAAAATTCCGACATTCCTGTTCGCTTCGGCCTCCGGCTTGCCGGGGGCCAGTCAAAACCGGGCGGCTATTCGGCTAGTGCGCCCAACGGGACCACACGGGCACGAGCGAGGCCGGCAGCGGCGGAAGACCGCCCGGCATCACCGGGCTTTCGCCCGGCCCGTGGAAATCGGAGCCGCGTGAGGCGAGGAAACCGTACTGCTCCGCCACGCGGCGCCAGGTGGCGTATTCCTCGGGGCGGTGACTGCCCGTCACCACCTCGATCGCCTCGCCACCGAGGCGCTTGAACTCGTCCAGCAGGGTCGCACGGCCGAGGGGCTTGAGTCCATAGCGCCCCGGGTGGGCCAGCACGGCCACGCCCCCGGCGCCCAGGATCCAGCCCATCGCGTCCTCGAGCCGCGCCCACTGATGCCGCACGTAGGCCGGCTTGTCCTTGCCGAGGTACTTGTCGAACGCCTGCTGCGCATCCTTCACCGCCCCGCTCTCCGCCAGGTGCCTCGCGAAATGCGTGCGGCTCAATCTCTTCTCGTCCCCCGCGTGCGCCAGCGCCGCCTCGAGGGTGCCGCGGAATCCCAGCTTCTCCAGGGCATCCGCCATGCGCTTGCCGCGCCCCAGCCTGCCTTCGCGGATGCTTCGCAGCCCGTTCGCGAGATCGGCGTTCGCCGGGTCGATGCCCAGGCCCACCACGTGCACCGTGGTATCGCCCCAGGTCACCGAGATCTCCACGCCGGTCACGAACGCGATGCCGTGGCTGCGGGCCGCCCGCGCCGCCTCTTCGAGGCCTTCGACCGTGTCGTGGTCCGTGAGCGCCATCGCCTGCACCCCCTGCCGCGCGGCGAGCTCCAGCAACTGCGCGGGAGACAAGGTGCCGTCCGAGGCCGTCGAGTGATTGTGCAGGTCGAAGTTGTCCAAACGCGCCGGGTTTGAGGAAGCAATTGAAATTGTAGCAGAATTCGCCCCTCACTACCCCCTTCCCGGGACGCGTCCCCGAACGAGTCCCCGATTCTTTCCGCATGGAAATCAAGAAGATAGGGTTCGGCGACGAGGGGCAGGTCGCCACCGCGGACCTGCTCGCCCGGCTGCCGACGTTCCAGGCGCGGGCGCTCGCGGCCTCGCCGGCCCTCTCCCCGCACCTGGACCGCACCCGGCGCGGCCTCGACACGCTGCAGGCGCTCGACCGCCAGCACGGCGGCTCGGGGCCCCTCGCGGTGGAGGGCGTGGAAGAACTCGTGTCCGCGATCCTCACGGACCTCGCCCACGTCGAGGCGGCGGCCTCGCGCTCGAACGACGGCGCGCTGGTGGCCGGCGTGGCGGACTTCCTCCTCGGGGTGGCGCTGTGGGCCATCCGGCACGAAGTGGCCCTGGACCCGGTGGAGCCCGTGGTGAACGCGCTCGCGCACCGCGCCAACGCCGCGCGCTCGCGCCAGGAACTGGCCGCGGTGTTCGGGCTGACGCAGGGCCTCATCGCCCACGTCGCCCCGCGCCTGGAGGCGGACCTCGAGCGCTCCAACCCCGAGCGCCCGTGGCGCATCCTGCACGCGAACCTCGCCATCACCGCCATCCGTACCGAGGACCCGGCCCTGGTGGACTTCGCCTTCGACGCCCTGGACCGGGCGCTGCCGGACGAGCGCGCCGCCTTCTACGCCGAGGCCCTGGCGCGGGCGCTCGCCCCCGGGATCGACGCCGAAGTCAGGGAACGGATACGCGCCCGGCACCTCAAATGGACAGCCGCCCGCTGAATGGGCGAAAATAGCGGATTGATTTTGCGAGGCTTTTGGCTCCCTTGAAGCTGCTCTTCGACCTTTTCCCGGTCATCCTCTTCTTCGTCGCCTTCAAGTTCCAGGGCATATACGTGGCCACCGGCGTGGCCATCGCGGCGACCATCGGGCAGGTGGGCTACGTGCTCGCGCGCGGCCGCAAGGTGTCCAACATGCAGTGGATGAGCCTCGTGATCATCGTGCTCTTCGGGGGCGCGACGCTGCTGCTTCGCGACGAGACCTTCATCAAGTGGAAGCCCTCGGTGCTCTACTGGCTGGCCGGCTGCGTCTTCCTGGGCGGCCTCGCCTTCGGCACGAACCTCGTGAAGGCGGTGATGTCCGAGGGGATCGCGATGCCCGAGCACGCCTGGACGAAGCTCTGCGTGGCCTGGGGCGTCTTCTTCCTCTTCAAGGGCTCGCTCAACCTCTGGGTGGCCTACAACTTCGACACCGACACCTGGGTGAACTTCAAGCTCTTCGGCGGCATGGGACTCATGTTCGCCTTCGTGATCGCGCAGGCCTTCTGGATCGCGCGCTACCTGCCCGACGAGGACGAGAAGGCGGTCGACGCCGCGCCCTCGCCCGCGCCCGAGCCCCCCAAGCCCTAGAAGATGCTCTACGCCATCATCGCCGAGGACGTTCCCGGCTCCCTGGAAAAGCGGCTGGCCGCGCGGCCGGCGCACGTCGAGCGCCTGAAGGCGCTGCTGGCCGAAGGGCGGCTCGTGATCGCGGGGCCGCATCCCCTCATCGACGCCGAGGACCCCGGCCCGGCCGGCTTCTCGGGCTCGCTCATCATTGCGGAGTTCGCCTCGCGGGAACTGGCGATCGCCTGGGCGAGCGCCG
>PQAI01000058.1 GCA_003105245.1 Betaproteobacteria bacterium
CAGACGCTTCGCATCGCGCTCTCCTCCGAGCCCACCTCCGTCGACCCGCACTACCACGTGCTCGCGCCCAACAACGCGCTGGCCGCCCACATCTACGACGGGCTCACGGACCTCGACGAGCAGCAGCGCGTGATCCCGGGCCTGGCCACCTCGTGGAAGAACGACGGCGGCGCCAGGTGGACCTTCCAGCTCCGCAAGGGGGTGAAGTTCTCCAACGGCAAGCCCTTCACGGCCGACGACGTGATCTACACCTTCTGCCGCGTGGAGAAGAACGAGACCAGCATCGCCGGCGGCAACAAGCTGCTGATCCGCAACATCAAGTCGATCGACGCGCCGGACCCGCACACCCTCGTGGTGACGACCGTCGAGCCCGAGCCGCTTCTGCCGCGCCTGCTGGGCGAGATCGGACTCATCAGCGCCTCGACCTCGGCCCACGGCAAGATCGCCTTCAACCTGGCCGGCAACTGCGGCGTGACGGGGCCCTGGCCCACGGTGACGCAGTTCAACGAAGGGTCGGTCGCCATCGGCACGGGCCCCTTCAAGCTCAAGAGCTACGTGCGCGGCTCCGCCATCGAGCTGGTGCGAAACGACGACTACTGGGGCGATAAGTCGCCCTGGCAGGCGGTGAGGATGGTGCCGGTCACCAATGCCGGGCCGCGCCTGGCGGGGCTCATCGCCGGCGACTACGACGTCATCGAGAACCCGGCCGCGCGCGACCTCGGCCGCCTCAGGGACGACAAGCGCTTCGCCTACGAGGTGACGCCCTCCTCGCGCGTGATCTTCTTCCAGCTCGACGTGGCGCGCAGCCCCAGCCCGACGGTGAGCGACGGCAAGGGCGGCAACCCGCTGCAGGACCCGCGCGTGAGGAAGGCCATGTCGATGGCGATCGACCGCGACGCCATCGCCAAGCGCATCATGGACGGCGGCGCGCAGCCCGCCTACCAGTTCCTGCCCACCGGCATGTACGGCACGCTGCCCAATCCGCCGGTCATCAGGTTCGACCCGGCGGCGGCGAGGAAGCTGCTGGCGGAGGCGGGCTACGCCGGCGGCTTCGACATCACGCTCTCGGCCACGAACGACCGYTACATCAACGACGGCCAGATCGCGCAGGCGGTGGCGGGCTACCTCTCGCAGGTGGGCATCCGCACCAAGGTGGACGCCATGACGCGCGCCATCTACTTCCCGAGGCGGGCGAAGAAGGAGTTCAGCTTCTCGATGGGCGGSTGGGGCGCGGCCGAGGCCTCCTCCTTCCTGCGCTACTGGGCCGCGGCGCCCGACGAGAAGAAGACGCGCGGCACCTCGAACTACGGCGGCCTCGACGACCCGCAGCTCAACGAGCTGGTGGGCAAGGCGCTCTCCACGATGGACGACGAAAAGCGCGCCGAGATCCTGCGCCAGGCGCTCTCGCGCCTGCTCGAGACCGGCGCCTTCATCCCGCTGCACTTCGAGAGCACCATCTGGGCGCACCGCGCCGACCTCGTGGTGAAGGGACGCACGGACCAGTACACGCTCGCCATGTCGGTGGCGCCCGCGAAGAAGTAGGGCCGGGCCGCCCTCGATGGCGAGCTACGCGCTGCAGAGGCTGATCCAGAGCGCCTTCGTCCTGCTGGCGGCCTCGATCGTCGTGTTCCTCGCCGTCTACGGCATCGGGGACCCGGTCGAGCTCCTCGTGCCGCCGCAGGCGAGCGCGCTCGAGCGCGAGGAGCTCGTGCGCCGCCTCGGGCTGGATCTCCCGCTGTGGCGCCAGTACCTCGTGTTCGCGTGGAACGCGCTGCACGGCGACCTCGGGCGCTCCTTCGTGCACGGCGTGCCCGCCATCGAGCTCATCCTCACGCGCCTGCCGGCCACCCTCGAGCTCGTGCTGCTCGCCATGACGATCGCGCTCGCGGGCGGCATTCCGCTGGGGCTCATGGCCGGGCTGAACCCGGAGTCGCGCGCCTCGCGCCTCATCATGGGCGGCACGGTGCTGGGCTATTCGCTGCCCAACTTCTGGAAGGGGATGATGCTGATCCTCGTCTTCGCGGTGCTGCTGGGGTGGCTCCCCACCTCGGGGCGCGGCGCGACGGTGGAGATCCTGGGCCTGAAGACTAGCCTCCTCACGCTCGACGGCCTGAAGCACCTCGTCCTTCCCGCGCTCAACCTCTCGATTCCCAACATGGCGCTCATGATCCGCCTGGTGGCCGCCGGCACGGCGGACGCGAAGGCGCAGGACTACGTGAAGTACGCGCGCGCCAAGGGCGTGCGGCCGCGGCGCATCGTCGGGCGCCACATCCTGAGGAACATCCTCATCCCCGTGGTGACCGTGGCCGGCATCGAGTTCGGAAGCCTCGTGGCCTTCTCCACGATCACGGAGACGGTCTTCGCATGGCCCGGCATGGGCAAGCTCCTCATCGACTCGATCTACCAGCTCGACCGCCCGATCGTGGTGGCCTACATCATGCTGGCGACCTTCCTCTTCGTGACGGTGAACCTGCTGGTGGACCTCGCCTACGCCGCGCTCGACCCGCGCGTGCGCCTGGTGGGAGAGCCCGGATGACGCCGGTGCCGGTCGCGCCCGACGACGACACCGCGCTGAGACGCCGAGTGCTCAGGCGCATCGCGAGCCGGCCGACGGTCAAGGGCGCGCTCGTGGTGCTGGCCCTCCTCGTGGCCTTCGCGCTGCTGGCGCCCTTCGTGGCGCCGCAGAATCCCTACGACCTCACGGCGCTCAACGTGATGGACAACCGCCTGCCKCCGGGCGAGAAGGGCATGGCGGGMTTCACSTTCTGGCTGGGCTCCGACGCGCAGGGRCGCGACATGCTGAGCGCGATCCTCTACGGSCTGCGCACGAGCCTGCTGGTGGGRCTCGCGGCGACGGCCGGGGCGCTCGCGGTCGGCGTCGCCGTGGGGCTCACGGCGGCCCAGTTCGGCGGCCGCGTCGACGCGATCCTCATGCGCGTGGTCGACTTCATCCTCGGGTTCCCCGCCATCCTCGTGGCCCTCGTGCTGCTCGCCTCCATCGGCCGCGGCGTGGAGAAGGTGATCCTCGCCATCGTGGTGGTGCAGTGGGCCAACTACGCGCGCCTCATGCGCGCGGCCGCCCTCGTCGAGCGGCGCAAGGAGTACATCGAGGCGGCGGTGAACCAGGGCCTGCCCACCGCCTACATCATGCGCGCGCACCTGCTGCCCAACAGCATCGG
>PQAI01000059.1 GCA_003105245.1 Betaproteobacteria bacterium
CCGGTGATCCGCTTCTTGTCGGCCGGGCTGTTGGTGAACGTGGTGGTCGCCGGGTTGCCCTCGACGTTGTAGTTGTCGACCGGGGTCTTGTCCTTCTTGTCCTCGTAGCGCACGTTGGCGAGCAGCGTGAGCTTGGGCATCGGACGCGCCGTGATGCCGAGCTGGGCGAGCGTCGTGTCCATCTCGGCGCCGGCGTTGCTCCTGCCCGCGGGCGCGGCGGTGAAGCCCATGGAGGCGAAGTCCTCGTCCTGCGTGGCCTTCGTGTAGGCGTACTTGAAGGTCATCACCGTCGTCGGCGTGAAGCGGTAGTTGCCGTTCACGTAGAACTGGTGCGACTGGCTGTCGGGCGGCAGCGCCAGCGGCAGGGCCAGGGTGGCCCGCAGGCCCGCATCCAGCGTCTGCGCCACGCCCAGCGGGTTGTTGAGCGCCGTCGGGATGAAGGCCGGCGAGATGTTGCTGTTGCGGTTCTTGTAGTAGTTGCCGTAGTAGCCGCCGGTGACCAGCAGGTTGTCCTTGGACCAGGTGAGCTTCGCCTCGGCCTGGTTGATGGTGGAGTCGACCGGCTCGGGCGAGAAGAGCAGCGCCCACTGCGCCTGGGTGGCGGTGGCCGCGCAGGTTCCCGCGGAGACCCAGCTCGCGCTGCAGGCGAAGCCGCGGCCGAACATGCGCGCGCCTTCCTTTTCCTCGCTCTTGAGGTTGGCCTCGAACTGCATCGCGCCACCGAACCACGCGGCGCCGCCGATGGTCACGGCCTTGCGCTTGGTGTCGAGGCTGATGTTCTCGCCGGTGCGCGGCGTGGCCAGGCGGCTGAAGCTCGGAGTCGTCGACGTGAGGCCCGACCCGCCCGTGTTGATGGTGTACGGGCTGTAGCGGACGATCTCGCCGTAGTCGAGGGAGACCTTCCAGTCGCCGAGCTTGCGGGTGGTGGCGTTGAACTCGCGCGTGTCGAGGAAGAGGTTGCGGCCCTCGATGCTCGTCCAGCGCCCGCTGGCGGCGTCGCGGTTGATGTACAGGAAGTCGAGGAGCCCGTAGCCGTTGTCCTCGCGCAGGCCGTTGTAGATGCTGAAGCGCGCGCGGTCCTCGGGGTCGCCGCTCACGTAGGCGCCGCCGACGGTGACCGAGCTCTGCGGGGCCGATGCCTCCTGGGCCTGCACCTGCCCGATGACGGACAGGACGGCCAGGGCGATGGCGGTGTGGCTGAAGCGAAGACGTTGTTCAGACGTTTTCATGGTGGTCGCCCTTTCAGCGGAGCATGAACTGCGCGGGAGGATTGGTCGCGTTCGGATTGTTGCCCCCGTGCACCTGCGTGTGGCAGTTGAGGCAGCCGCGTCCCTGGGTGATGTTCACGCCGTCCTTGCCGCCGGAGGTGGCGGTGCGCAGGTTGTTGCCCTGGCCGGTCACGCTCAGGACCTGTCCGCCGTGCGGCGTGTGGCAGGCGTGGCAGAGGAACGGCTGGCGCATCTTGAGCAGGCTGTCGGCCACGGTGCCGTGCGGGTTGTGGCAGTTGCCGCAGTCTTCCTGCACCGGCTCGTGGTTGTGCACGAACGGCCCGCGCTTCTCGGCGTGGCACTGGTAGCAGGTCTCGACGATCGAGTCCTTCTTCACCAGCTTCGGTCCCACGGAGCCGTGGACGTTGTGGCAGTCGGAGCAGGCGACCTTGCCTTCCAGGATGGGGTGGCGCGACGGCCGGTTGAGCTCGGCGCGCTGCGTCTTGTGGCAGGCGAAGCAGGCCTCGGACTGGGTGAGCTTGGCGAGTACCTTGTCCTTGGCGGCGTGCACGGTGTGGCAATTGGCGCAGGCCACGTCGCGCGACTGGTGCGTGCTGCCCGCCCAGTGGGAGCGCTTGCTGTCGCTCTTGTGGCAGGACATGCAGGCCGCGTTGCTGTCGTCCGCCGAGACGTTCTTCTTGCCCGGCGTCTTGAGCGGCACCTTGCCGCGCTTGGCCACGTGCTCGGAGGCGTCGCCGTGGCACGAGGAGCACTCCCCGGCATTGGCCGCGCCGCGCACGTTGCCCTTCTGGCCGTGCACCGACTTCGCGTAGGATGCCACCTCGTCCTCGTGGCACTTCACGCAGGAATCCGGGCCCGGCCCGGCCGCGATAGCATTTCCCGTGCCAGCCAGGAAAAGCCCCAGGCTGCCCAACGCAGCCGCTGCAAGAATCCTGATTCGACGAGTGGTCGCCACTGTCCCTCCCCGTTTTCGCGAAATGTCCATTGGTCGTTGGTGAACTTTCCGCGACTATTGCGAATCTTGATTGACTCAGGTCAAGACCGCACGGAAATTGGAGACCGGGAGGGGAACTTGCCCGCCCTGCGAAAGCGGCGCCGACAGCGTCGCGTAAGCTTGTGGTCATCAATTCGGGAATCATTCGCATGGAATACCGCAACCTCGGACGCAGTTGCCTCAAGGTCTCCCCCCTTTGCCTGGGCACGATGATGTTCGGCGAGCGCACCGATTTCGCGGAGTCCTCGCGCATCGTGGCCGCGGCCCGGGAGGCGGGCGTGAACTTCGTCGACACCGCGGACGTGTACGCCAAGGGCGAGTCGGAGCGCATCGTCGGCCGGCTCATCGCCGCCGACCGCGACGCGTGGGTGCTCGCGACCAAGGTCGGCAACCCCGTGGGCGAGGGCCCCAACGAGCGCGGCACCGGCCGCAAGCGCCTCCTGCAGGCCATCGACCAGAGCCTGGAGCGCCTGGGCACCGACTACGTCGACATCTACTACCTGCACAAGGACTTCATCGACGACAGCCTCGAGGAAACCGTCGCGGCCATGGGCGACATCGTGGCCTCGGGCAAGGCGCGATTCTTCGGGGTCTCGAACTTCCGCGGCTGGCGCATCGCGGAAGTGGTGCGCCTGTGCGGCGAGATGGGCGTGGAGAAGCCCGTGGTCTGCCAGCCCTACTACAACGCCATGAACCGCCAGCCGGAAGTGGACATCCTTCCCGCCTGCCACCACTACGGCATCGGCGTGGCGCCCTACAGCCCGCTCGCCCGCGGCGTGCTGGTGGGCAAGTACAGGCCCGGCGAGGAGCCCGCGCCGGACACGCGGGCCGGCCGCAAGGACCGCCGCATGATGCAGACGGAGTTCCGTCCCGAGTCGCTCGCCATCGCGCAGACGCTCAAGGCCCACGCCGGGAGGAAGGGCCTCACGGCGACCGACTTCGCCTTCAACTGGGTGCTCGCCAACCGCATCGTCACGAGCGTGATCGGCGGCCCGCGAACGCTCGAGCAGTGGCAGGGATACCTGGGCGCGCTGGGCAAGCCCTTCGACGCCGAGGACGAGGCGCTGGTCGACTCCCTCGTGCGGCCGGGGCACCCATCCACGCCGGGCTACAACGACCCCAACTACCCGCT
>PQAI01000060.1 GCA_003105245.1 Betaproteobacteria bacterium
GCCGCGCAGGCGGGGTTCACGCGCGTCTACAACGTGCTGGAGGGATTCGAGGGCGACCAGGACGAGGAAGGCCGCCGCGGCAGCCTCGGGGGCTGGCGCCACGCCGGCCTGCCCTGGACCCAGTACTGAGGCCTCGGGGGTCGCGACGGGCTGCTACAGTAGCAGCCCGTGATCCCGTACCTGCGACCGCAAGACCCGTTTCCCCCCGTATCCCGGGCGCTGCGCTCGCCCAACGGCCTGCTCGCCGCGGGCGCGGACCTCTCCCCGGAGCGCCTCCTCGACGCGTACTCGCGCGGCATCTTCCCGTGGTTTTCCGAGGGCGAGCCGATCCTCTGGTGGTCGCCGCACCCGCGCATGGTGCTCTTCCCCGGCGAGCTCAAGGTCTCGCGCTCGCTTCGCAGGACGGTGGCGCGCGCGACCTTCGAGACGCGCTTCGACACGGCGTTCGAGGCGGTCATGCGCGAGTGCGCCGCGCCGCGCGACGGGCAGGCGGGCACCTGGATCGTCCCCGGGATGGTGCGGGCCTACACGCGCCTGCACGAGCTGGGCTTCGCGCACTCGGTCGAGTCCTGGAAGGACGGGCGCCTCGCCGGCGGCCTCTACGGCATCCTCCTCGGCCGCGTGTTCTTCGGGGAGTCGATGTTCTCGCGCGAGTCCGACGCCTCGAAGGCGGCGCTGGTGAAGCTGGTCGAGCGCCTGCGCTCGCTCGAGGTGCGCGTGATCGACTGCCAGCAGGCCACGCGCCACCTCGCCTCGCTGGGCGCGCGCGAGATCCCGCGGCGCGAGTTCGCGCAGTTGCTCGCCGAGTCGATACAATACCCCCCGACCGGCAGCCGCTGGCCGGCCACCGAGGAAGAATGGCGAAGCTCAACGACCTCCCGATAGCGAACCTGCAGTTCTACGCCACGGCCCCCTACCCGTGCAGCTACCTGCCGGGCCGGCTCGCGCGTTCGCAGGTGGCCACGCCCAGCTACCTCATCGACACGGAGACCTACGGGGCGCTCGTCTCCGCGGGTTTCCGCCGCTCCGGCGCCTTCACCTACCGCCCGTGGTGCGACCACTGCCAGGCCTGCGTGCCGGTGCGCGTGGTGGCCGGCGAGTTCGAGCCCTCGCGCTCGCAGCGGCGCGCGTGGAAGCGCCACGCCGGCCTCGTCGCCGCCTTCTGCGAACTCAAGTTCAATCCCGAGCACTACGCCCTCTACCGCCTGTACCAGGGCGAGCGCCATCGCGGCGGCGGCATGGACCACGACAGCCGCGAGCAGTACGCGCACTTCCTGCTGCAGTCGAACGTGGCCACCCGCCTCGTGGAGTTCCGGGAGGAAGGGAAGCTTCGCATGGTGTCCATCGTGGACGAGCTGGCCGACGGGCTCTCCTCGGTCTACACCTTCTTCGACCCGCAGGTTCCCAAGGCGAGCTTCGGCACCTGGAACATCCTGTGGCAGATCGAGCAGGCGCGCGAGCGCGGCCTGCCCTACGTGTACCTCGGCTACTGGATCGCGCAGAGCCGCAAGATGGCCTACAAGAGCGACTTCCGCCCCATCGA
Source organism: Betaproteobacteria bacterium (assembly GCA_003105245.1). Taxonomy (GTDB): domain Bacteria; phylum Pseudomonadota; class Gammaproteobacteria; order Burkholderiales; family Usitatibacteraceae; genus FEB-7. Next base: position 1,544 of record PQAI01000060.1, read on the forward strand.
GGGGCTCGCGCGCGGGGAGTGGAAGCGCCTGCGATAATGGCGTCCTGGACTCCCCGGGATCGCCGATGCTCTACCGCCTCGCCCGCACCGCCCTCTTCCAGCTCGACCCCGAAACCGCCCACGAGCTCGCCCTGAAGTCGATGTGCGCCCTCGGGCCCGCCGTGGCCCTGCTGGGCGCCGGCGCCGACCGCGGCGAGGAGCGCACCGTCATGGGGATCCGCTTCCCCAACCCCGTGGGGCTCGCCGCCGGCATGGACAAGAACGGCGAGTACCTCGACCCGCTCGCGGCCCTGGGCTTCGGCTACCTCGAGATCGGCACCGTCACTCCCCGCCCGCAGCCCGGCAACCCGAAGCCGCGGCTCTTCCGGCTGGTGGAGCACGAGGCGATCATCAACCGCATGGGCTTCAACAACGTGGGCGTCGAGCGGCTGCTGCGCAACGTCGAGAAGGCCTCCTTCCGCGGCGTGCTGGGCATCAACATCGGCAAGAACTTCGACACCCCCATCGAGCGCGCGGCCGACGACTACCTCGCCTGCCTGGAGGCGGTGTACGAGCGCGCGACCTACGTCGCGGTGAACATCTCGTCGCCCAACACGAAGAACCTGCGCGACCTGCAGTCGAAGGAAAGGCTGGACGAGCTGCTGGCCGCGATCATGGCCAGGCGCGACGCCCTCGCCGCGCGCGCCGGCAAGGTGAAGCCGCTGGCGGTGAAGATCGCCCCCGACCTCGACGACGAGCAGATCGGGGCCATCGCCGAGCTCGCCCTGAAGCACCGCATCGACGCGCTCATCGCCACCAACACCACGATCGGCCGCGCCGGCGTGGAGGGCCACCGGCACGCGGGCGAGGCCGGCGGCCTCTCGGGCCGGCCCGTGTTCGCGCTCTCCACCGAGGTGCTGCGCAAGCTCTCGCGCCTGCTCGCGGGGCGCATCCCGCTGATCGGCGTGGGCGGCATCCACTCCGGCGCCGACGCGAGGGCGAAGATCGACGCGGGAGCGAGCCTCGTGCAGGTCTACACCGGGTTCATCTTCCACGGGCCGGACCTCGTCGCCGAGGCGCGGCGGGCGCTCAAGGGCTGACCGCGCGCGCCGCGCGCTCCCGGCCGCCATGCGCATCGGCATCCCGCGCGAATCGAAGGAAGGCGAGCGCCGCGTCGGCCTCGAGCCGGCCGCTGCGGCGCTGCTCGCGCGCGACGGGCACGAGGTGCGCGTGGCCGAGGGCGCGGGAGCGGGCATCGGCGCCGGCGACGACGCCTACCGCGCCGCCGGCGCGAAAGTCGTCGCCCCGGAATCGGCGTGGGACTGCGAGCTCGTGGTGAAGGTGAAGGAGATCCAGGACGGCGAGTGGACCGCGCTCGCGCGCGGCTCGACGCTCTTCTCGTTCCAGCACCTCGTGGGCGAGCCGCGCCTGGCCCGCGAGGTGGCCGGCCGCGGCGTCACCGCCATCGCCTACGAGATGGTGCGAGACGCCGGGGGAGGCTTTCCCCTGCTCGCGCCGATGTCGGCGATCGCCGGGCGCCTGGCCATCCAGGTCGGGGCGCAGCTGCTCACGCTTCCCGCCGGCGGCAACGGCACGCTGCTGGCGGGCTGCCCGGGCATGGAGCCCGCGCGCGTCCTCGTCCTGGGCGGCGGGCACGCGGGCACGAACGCGGCCGAGGTCGCCGCGGCCCTCGGCGCCCGCGTGACGATCCTCACCCGCTCGGCCGCCACGCGCGATGCGCTCCGCGCGAGGCTGGGGACCGCGGTCGAGGCAGGGCTCGCGATCCCCGCGGAAATCGAGCGTCACGCCCTGCAGGCCGACCTCGTCGTGGGCGCCGTCTTCATCCCGGGCTCTCCCACGCCCAAGCTCCTTCCCCGCTCCCTCGTCGCCCGCATGAAGCCCGGCTCGGTGATCGTGGACATCTCGATCGACGCGGGCGGCGTGGCCGAGACCTCGCGCCCCACGACGCACGCCGAACCCGCCTTCGTCGAGGAAGGCGTGGTGCACTGCTGCGTGCCCAACATGCCGGCCGCCGTCGCCCGCGCCGCATCCGCCGCGCTCTCGGCCGCGGCCCTGCCCTGCGTGCAGGCCCTCGCGGGCAAGGGCATCGCGCGGGCGCTGCGCGAGGATGCGGGCCTTCGCGCCGGCGTGCTGCTGTGGCGGGGACGCTTCACCCACGAGGGCATCGCCGCCGAGTGCGGCCGCGCCTTCGCGCCGCTCACCGAGGCAGACCTCGCATGAGCGCCCCGGCCGAACAGCGCGCAAGCCCGCTTTCCGATCAGATAGACGCGCTGCTGCCGCAGACGCAGTGCACCCGCTGCGGCTACGAAGGCTGCCGGCCGTACGCGGAGGCCATCGCCCGCGGCGAGGCGGACATCGATCGCTGCCCGCCGGGCGGAGAGGCGGGAATCGCGAAGCTCGCGGCCCTCCTCGACCGCGCCGTGAAGCCGCTCGACCCCGCGTGCGGCGCGTACCAGCCGCCGCAGGTGGCCGTCATCGACGAGGCGCTCTGCATCGGCTGCGTGAAGTGCATCCACGCCTGCCCCGTGGACGCGATCGTGGGCGCCTCCAAGATGATGCACACGGTGATCGCCGCCTGGTGCACGGGGTGCGAGCTGTGCATCCCGCCCTGCCCCGTCGACTGCATCTCGCTCGTCCCCGTGGCGAGCCTTCCCGACCCGGACCTCTCGCGCAACCGCCACGCGTTCCGTGCCTTCCGCCTGGCGCGCGAGGAAGAGGAGCGGGCCCGCACCCTGGAGGAGTACGAGTGAAAGCCGCGAAGATCGCCGAGTTCTTCCGCATCCTTCGCGACGCGGACCCGGAGCCGAAGAGCGAGCTCGAATACGGCTCGCCCTACCAGCTCCTCGTCGCGGTGGTGCTCTCGGCGCAGGCCACCGACCGCAGCGTGAACCTCGCCACCCGGACGCTCTTCCCGGTGGCCGGCACGCCGGCGGCGATGGTGGCCCTCGGCGAGGAGCGGCTGCGCGAATTCGTGAAGACCATCGGCCTCTTCCGCACCAAGGCGAAGAACGTGATCGCGCTCTCGCGCATGCTCCTGGAAAGGCACGGCGGCGAGGTGCCGCGGCTGCGCGAGGCGCTCGAGGAGCTGCCCGGCGTGGGCCGCAAGACCGCCAACGTGGTGCTCAACGTCGCCTTCGGCGAGCCCACCCTGGCGGTGGACACGCACATCTTCCGGGTGGCCAACCGCACGGGGCTGGCACCCGGGAAGGATCCCCTCGCGGTGGAGATGAAACTGCTCGAGGTCGTGCCCGGGGAGTTCCGCCAGCACGCGCACCACTGGCTCATCCTGCACGGGCGCTACACCTGCCTCGCGAGGACGCCGAAATGCGGCGGGTGCCTCGTCTACGGGCCGTGCGGCTGGAAGGGCAAGGCGGAGCTCGCGGCGCCTGCCGCGCCCAAGAGATCGCGGCTGCCGAAATGAGCCTCTTCAACCCCACGCGCGACGAGGTGCGCGAGTTCTTCTTCGGCCTCTGGGCGAAGTCGCGCGCGGGCGAGGCCCTCACGCCGCTCGAGTCGATGGCGCTCGCGATCGTCCTCGAGCATCCCGAGTACCACGAGGTGCTGGGCGACCCGGAGCGCCACCGCGAGCGCGAATGGCCGCCCGAGGCGGGCGAGACCAACCCCTTCCTGCACCTGTCGATGCACCTCGCCATCGAGGAGCAGGTCTCCATCGACCAGCCGCCGGGAATCCGCGAGGCGGTCCGCCGGCTCGAGGAGCGCCACGGCTCGGGACACGAGGCCCGGCACGCGGTGATGGACTGCCTGGCGGAGGTGGTCTGGCAGGCGCAGCGCAACGCCGCGCCCTTCGACAACGCGACCTACCTGGACTGCCTGGCGAGGAGGCTCTAGGCCTCGCCTTCGCGGCAGAGCGCGTCGAGCCTCGACGAGAAGGCCGCCGCCTCGCCGCTCGTCGCGAACGCGAGCCTCTGGGGAACGAAATCCGGCTTCGGGGAACTCGCGAGCGCCGGGAACTTCGCGACGAACCGGTTCGCGTACGGCGACCAGCGCGCGTCGAAGCTGCCGTGGGAGTGGTGGTGCAGGAGGATCTCCGGCGTCACCGCGACGCGCAGCCCCTGCCGGGCGGCGCGATAGGTGAAATCGAGGTCGTAGAGGTGGAAGCCGTCGAAGGCCTCCTCGTCGAAAGCGAGCGAAAGGGCCTGATCGCGGCGCGCCGCCAGGAAGACGCCGTCGAGGGCCTCGAGACCGGGCTCGATCGCGCACGGCGCCCCGAAGACGAGAAGCTCCAGCCCCTCGCCCTGCAGCGCCGGCTGCACGATGCGCCCGCGCGCGGGCTCGCGCCCCGCCCAGCCCCAGGCCGGCCCCGCGAGCCTCGCGCTACCCACCACCCCCACGACGTCGGCGCGCTCGAAGGCGCGGGCGAGGGCCCCGCCCAGGTCCGCGGAAAGGACGTCGACGTCGTCGTGGCTGAACACCACGATCTCGCCGCGGCAGGCGCGAAGCGCGCGGTTGTAGGCCTCCGCGAGCGAGCGCGCGTCGTGGATGCCGAGGAGCTCGTATTCCCAGTCGCCGAAGGCGCGCGCGAAGGAGCGCTTCGCGGCCTCGAACTTCACCGGGTCGATGCTGCAGATGACGAGCGTGATCCGGGGCCGCGCGACGGGCGCGCGCGGCGCCGGCGGCGCGGCGGCGAATTCCCGCGGGTGGGCGCGCAGCAGCTCGAAGAGCTCGCGCTGCGCGAAGACGTCGTCGTGGCGCGACCGCCAGGCCCGCAGCAGCGACCGGGCCGCATCGCGCGGGCGGGAGCGCTTCGCGTCGAGCAGGCCCAGCTCGAGGTGCGCGTTGTAGCCCGCGGGATCGAGGGCCGCCGCCTTCGCGAAGGCCTCGCGCGCCTCGTCCTCGCGGCCCGCATCGAGCAGCACCTTGCCGCGCGAAAGCCACAGGGGGACGGAGGCGGGAGCGGCGGCGAGGGCCCGCTCGATGAGGGCGAGACCGCCGGCCGCGTCGCCCAGCCGCGCCGTCGCGAGCCCCGCGACGTGCAGGGCGTTCACATCCGAGGGATCTACCTCGAGCAGGCGCCGGGCCGCCTCCAGCGCGCGGGCGAACTCGCCCTCCCGATACCACTGGAAGGCCTGCCCGACCGCCGGCTTCCCGGCCATGGAACCGTCAGTACTTGATCGCGAGCCCCGACTGAGCGGAGAACCACGCGGCGAGGTCGAGCATGTCCTTCTCGGAGAGGTTCGCCACCTGGCCCGCCATGATCGGGTTCTTGCGCTTGCCGAGCTTGTAGTGGCGAAGCACCGTGGCGATGTAGTCGGCGTGCTGGCCGCCGATCTTGGGGAAGTCCGGGGTGGCGCTGGTGCCGGTCTCGCCGTGGCAGGCCTTGCAGGCTTCCGCCTTGGCCTTGCCGGCTTCGGGGTCGCCCTTGGCCGCGAAGGCCGGAGCGGAAAGGGCGAGGACGGCGGCCGCGAGGATCAGGTGCTTTCTCATGGCGCGCCTCACTTCCCGGCCGCGGCCGCGGAGCCGGCCTGCGAGTAGTAGGCCGCGAGGTCCTCCATGTCCTTCTCGGACAGGCCGGAGGCGATGGAGCGCATCGTGGCGTGGTCGCGCTCGCCCGACTTGTACTGCTTGAGCGCGCTGACCAGGTAGGCCGCGTGCTGCCCGCCGAGCTTGGGCACCGGGTAGACCTCCGGGAACGCCGTCTTCCAGCCCGGGATGCCGTGGCAGCCCATGCACTGGAAGTTCTTCTGCCGGCCGGCGGCGGGATCGCCGGCCGCGAGGGCCGACGAGGCGAGYGCCGCKGCGATGGCGGCAACGATGAGGCGGGTTCGGGACATGGCGTCTCGTTATGGTCTGGACTTCGGGGGGGAAGGCCGCCGGACCTCTTCCCAAGGCCGGCGCAAGTTCGGCGCGGATTATAGCCTACTGTCCCCGCGGGGCGCCACGGCGGGGGCGCGCCTGCCGCTAGCGCAGCACCGCCTCCAGGGGGCCGGGCGCCGCGAGGTGGAAGCCCTGGCCCCAGGGCACGCCGATGGCCACGAGCTTCGCGGCGATCTCCTCGCTCTCCACGTATTCCGCCACGGTGGCGAGCCCCATGGTCTCGGCGATGTGCTGGATCGCCTCCACGAGCGCGTAATCGAGGTAGTTGCGCGCGATGCCCTTCACGAACAGGCCGTCGATCTTGAGCCCGTCGACGGGGAAGTGCTTCAGGTAGTTGAACGACGAGAGCCCGCTGCCGAAGTCGTCCAGCCAGAAGCGCACGCCCATCTTGCGCAGCGCCTCGATGGCGGCCCGGGCGCGCTCGACGTTGGCGATGGCGGCCGTCTCGGTGATCTCGAAGCAGATGCAGTCCGGCGGGACCCCGAACTGCTCCAGGCCCTCGCGCACGACGTCGCCGAACTCGGCGCTGGAGAGCGTGTGCCCCGAGAGGTTGATCGAGAACTCGGCGGGCGCGGACACGCCGCGGTCCCGCGCGAGGCGCCGGAAGTCCGCGAACGCCCGCTCGATCACCCAGCGGTCGATGGTGCGCATGAGGTCGTAGCGCTCGGCCACGGGGATGAAGGACATGGGCAGGATGAGCTCCCCGCCCGTCTCGCTCATGCGCAGCAGCGCCTCCACCCGCGGACGGGCGCCGGGATCGCGCGCCGCGGCCAGCGCGACCACCGGCTGGTAGAGCAGCGTGAAGGTGCCCGCCGAGATCGCGTCGTTGATGCGCTTGAGCCACCCGCGGCTCGTCTGGCGCATGTACTGCGTGGCCTGCGCCTCGTGGAAGGCGACCACGCGGTTTCGCCCCTGCTCCTTGGCGGCGAAGCAGGCGCTGTCGGCCTCGTTGAGGATGGCCGAGATTCCCGACGTCAGGCGCGTGATGGCCACCACGCCGACGCTCACCCCGACCTGGAAGGCGTGCTCGTTCCACTCGAAGGACCAGGCCTGGACCGCGTCGCGAAGCCGCAGCCCCGCCTGCATGGCGTAGTCGGCGCTGCAGTTCTCGAGGACGACCGCGAACTCGTCGCCGCCGATGCGGGCGAGGAGCTCCTCGTCGCGCAGGCACGACTTGAGCACCGGCACCAGCCGGCGCAGCAGCTCGTCCCCGGCAAGGTGCCCGAAGGCGTCGTTGATGCGGTGCAGGAAGTCGATGTCGAGGTAGACCAGCGCGTGGGTGCTGCCCAGGCTGCGGGCGCTGGCGAGCGCGCTCTCGAGGCGCTCCTCGAGCGTCTTGCGGTTGGCGAGCCCCGTGAGGGGATCGTGCGTCTGCAGGAAGAACACCTGCTGCCGGGAGGTGTCGAGCTTCTCCTGCAGGCGCTGCTCGCGCGACTGGTAGTCGGTCGCGAGCGCGAGCACCTCGCGCTTCAGGCCCTCGAGGGACGGGTCGAGCTCCGGCAGCTCCGCGCCGCGCGAGCCGGCGGCCGTGAGCCGCACCGCCTCGCGGATCACCCCCACCTCCCCTTCGAGCACGCGCGCCGTGCGCCGCGCGATCACGAAAACCGAGGCCACGCCGGCGCCGAGCGCCAGCATCCAGGTCCAGGCCTGCGCCGACTGGCTCACCCCGAGCGCGGCGCGCGCGAGCGCGAAGGCGCCGCAGAAGACGGCGATGGGAATGGCGCCCAGGGCGACGAGGCGCGCGGCGAGCTGGCCGACGTCCTTCTTCCGGGCCTCGGGCGTCATGGCGCGCCTACGCGGGCTTCGCGGCCTGCTTCCACAGGCAGCGGCCCTTGCTTTCCTTGTCGATGCGCTCGCACAGGGCGGCGTGGGCGGCGATCTCCGCCTCGCTCGCCCGCACGACCACGAGCCGCGCCGGACGCTCGGCGGCCTGCCCGCCCTCGCCGGGCGAGGCGGAGGCGGCGAGCGAGATGTCGAGCGTGTCCTGGCCGCGCGTCATCGCGAGCCACACGTCCGCGAGCAGCTGCGCGTCGAGGAGCGCGCCGTGCAGCGACCGGCGCGAGTTGTCCACCTGGTAGCGCTCGCACAGGGCGTCGAGCGAATTGCGCTTGCCCGGGTGCATCTCGCGCGCCATCAGGAGGGTGTCGGTCACCTGGCAGAAGGTGCGCACGCCCTGCCGCCCGGCGAGCGCGAGCTCCGCGTCGAGGAAGCCCACGTCGAAGGCGGCGTTGTGGATCAGGAGCTCCGCCCCCTCCACGAACTCGATGAACTCGTCGGCGACGTCGGCGAACCGGGGCTTGTCCGCGAGGAACTCCGCCGTGAGCCCGTGGATCTGCACCGCGGCCGCGTCGATCTCGCGCTCGGGATTGAGGTAGCGGTGGAAGTTGCGCCCCGTCGGGCGGCGGTCGAAGAGCTCCACGCAGGCGATCTCGATCACGCGGTGGCCCTCGGAGGGCTCCAGCCCCGTCGTCTCGGTGTCCAGGACGATCCGTCTCACGAGGGGACTCCGCGATTGGCGAGCTCGTCCGCGCGCTCGTTGCCGTCGTGCCCCGCGTGCCCCTTCACCCACCGCCAGTCGACGTGGTGCTGCGCCGCGAGCTCGTCGAGCTTCTTCCACAGGTCCACGTTCTTCACCGGCGCCTTCGAGGCGGTCTTCCACCCCCTGGCCTTCCAGCCGCGGATCCACTCGGTGATGCCCTTCTGCACGTATTGCGAGTCGGTGTGCAGGATCACGCGGCTGGGGCGCTTCAGGGCCGAGAGCGCCTCGATCACGGCGGTGAGCTCCATGCGGTTGTTGGTGGTCGAGGGCTCGCCCCCGAAGAGCTCGCGCTCCTGGCCGTCGTAGGTGAGCAGGGCCCCCCAGCCTCCCGGGCCGGGATTGCCCTTGCATGCGCCGTCGGTGTAGATCTCGACCGCTCTGGCGGCGGCTTCCTTGTGGGCGGCGGTCACTTGACGATCTTCAGGGACCCCGCCCGCGAGGCGGCCGCAGCCCCCTCGCGCTTGGCGGCGAGCGCCACGCGCTTCTCGCGCGCCACCGCCTCGTGCCACGCCGGCGTGAGCAGGCGCACGCCGCGGACGCGCTTGATGGCCTGCAGCATGTAGACCGCCCCGCCCACGGCCCACCAGCGGTCGCCCGCGGGCTCCATGAACGCGAGGCGCAGCAGCCACTTCTCCTTCTTCACCGGCGGCACGTAGCAGACCAGGCGCCCCGCGGAGACCTCGAAGCCCAGCAGCGCCAGCCAGTCCTTCACGCGCAGCAGCGAGACGAACTTGCCGTTCCAGGGCGTCTCGTGTCGCGCGGGGCCGATCGCGCTCCTCAGGCCCCAGAGGCTCCAGGGATTGAAGCCCAGGATGATGAGGCGGCCCTCGGGCATCATCACGCGGTCGATCTCGCGCAGGAGCGCGTGCGGCTCCTCCGCGAACTCCAGCGCGTGCGGCAGGAGGGCCAGGTCGATCGACTGCGTGGCGATGGGCAGCTCGTCGCCGCGGGCGCGCACGTCCGAGCCCTCGCCCACGTCGATCTTCATGCGGTGCGTGATCCGGTTCTCGCGCAGCAGGTCGAACTGCGGCAGCCCCAGCTGCAGCGCGTGGAAGCCGAAGATGTCGGGCGTCACGTCGTCGAGGTACGCGCGCTCCTTCGCCAGGAGGTAGGCTCCCAGCGGAGTGGCGAACCAGTCGGCGAGCGGGTTGGTCGGCATGGGCCAATTCTAATAGACTCGGCCCCTATGTTGCAGAAAGAAGACTTGCGGATCCATCCCGTCCCCGCCTTCGAGGACAACTACCTGTGGGTCCTGGAGGACGGCCGGCACGCCGCGGTCGTCGACCCCGGCGACGAGCACCCCGTGCAGGCCTTCCTCGAATCCCGGGGCCTGGCACTCTCCGCGATCCTCGCCACGCACCACCACGGCGACCACGTGGGAGGCCTGGAGTGGCTCGCGAAGCGCTGGGGCTGCGAGGTCTTCGGGCCCGCCGGCGAGAAGATCGACGGCCTCACCCGGCGCCTGGGCGAGGGCGACYGCATCGTCGTGCCGGGCCTGGACCTGGCGCTCACCGTCCTCGACGTGCCGGGGCACACGCGCGGGCACATCGCCTACGTCGGGCGGGGATCCGCCACCTCGGTGGGGATGGAACATCCCCTCGTYTTCTGTGGAGACACCCTCTTCGCCTGCGGCTGCGGCCGGCTCTTCGAGGGCACGCCCGCGCAGATGGCCGATTCGCTGGCCAAGCTCGCGCGGCTTCCCGCCGCCACGCGCGTCTACTGCGCCCACGAGTACACGATGGCGAACATCCGCTTCGCGCTCGCCGTCGAGCCCGGCAACGCGAAGCTCTTCGAGCGCAGCCTGCGCGACGCGGCCGCGCGCGAGGCCGGCCGCCCCACGCTGCCGAGCACGATCGGCGAGGAACTCGACACCAACCCCTTCCTGCGCTGCGCCGCCCCGGAAGTCGTGGCCGCGGCCTCGAAGCACGCGGGCCGGCCGCTCGCCACGCCGGTGGAGGTCTTCACGGCGGTGCGCGAGTGGAAGAACGGCTTCCGCTGAATSGMCCATGYTTCCCTAGATCGGCTCGTTCCTCGACTGTTTCCCTATTTCGGCTCGTTCCTCGACCATGCCCGACTTCGTCCTGCGCCCCGCCCGCCCCGCCGACTGCGGCGAGATCGACCGCCTCATCCACGAGCTCGCCGTCTACGAGAAGCTCGCCCACCAGAAGGTCGGCACGCCCGAGGAGCTGCACCGCGCCCTCTTCGGCGAGCGCCCGGCCTGCGAGGCCATCGTCGCCGAGCGCGCCGGCCGCGCCGTGGGCTTCGCGCTCTTCTTCACCACCTTCTCCACGTTCCTCTGCCGGCCCGGCATCTACCTCGAGGACGTCTTCGTGGAGCCGGCGCACCGGGGACTCGGCATCGGCAAGGCGATCCTGCGCCGCCTCGCCGCGCTCGCCGTGGAGCGCGGATGCGGSCGCTTCGAGTGGCGCGTGCTCGACTGGAACGAGCCCTCGATCCGCTTCTACGAGTCGCTGGGCGGCAAGGTGCTGCCGGAGTGGGAGCTCGTGCGGATGACGGCTCCGGAGTTCGAGGCGCTGGCGAAGGGGTAGAATGCGCGCTGGCCGCCCACGAGGCGGCCGGTTTTTTTCCCCGCTGGAGACCCCATGCCCGAATCCCTCGCCCGCGACTTCCGGGCCATCGCCCCCGCCGTCGATTTCTGCGCCCTGCGCTTCGTGGAGGAATCCTCCGAGATCCTCACCGTGCGCCAGGACGTCCCCGAGCCCCCGCAGCTTTCCACCGACCGCGGCGCCATGGTCACCGTCATCGACAAGGGCGGGCTGGGCTACGCGGCCACGAGCGACCTCACTCAGGCGGGGCTTCGCGAGGCGGCCGATCGCGCCCTCCGGCTCGCGCGGCTCACGGCGGGCCGCACGGTCGTCGACTACGGCGCCATCGCGATGCCGCGCCCGAAGGGGACCTACCGCTCGCCGCTCGCCGACGACCCGGCGCGCCTCACGCGCCGCGAGAAGTACGATCTCCTCGCCGGCGAGGCGAGCCAGTGCCGCATCGACCCGCGCATCGTCGACTGGGAGGCGGGCCTGTGGACCACGCGCACGCGCCAGGCCTACCTAACCGCCGACGGCGGCGAGGTGGAGCAGGAGTTTCGCTACCTCGTCCCCAACCTGTCGGCCACCGCGTACGCCGACGGCGTCACCCAGACGCGCTCCCACGCCGGCCGCGGCAACGGGTTCTGCCGCCAGGGCGGGCTGGAGATCCTCGACGCGTTCGGGCTGAAGGGCAGCGGGCGCGCGGTGGCCGAGGGGGCGCTGGAGCTCCTGGCCGCGCCCAACTGCCCCGGCGGGAAGATGGACGTGCTGCTGATGCCCGACCAGATGATGCTGCAGATCCACGAGTCCATCGGGCATCCGCTGGAGCTCGACCGCATCCTCGGCGACGAGCGGAACTTCGCCGGCACGAGCTTCGTGACCCTCGACATGTTCGGCTCCTACCGCTACGGCTCGGAGCTGCTCGACGTCACCTTCGACCCGACGCGCGCCGAGGAATTCGCCTCCTACGGCTGGGACGACGACGGCTCCGCGGCCGAGCGCCAGTACCTCATCCGCAAGGGCCTCCTCGAGCGCCCGCTGGGCGGGGCCATCTCGCAGGCGCGCGCCGGCATCGCCGGAGTCGCCAACACCCGCGCCTGCGCCTGGAACCGCGCCCCCATCGACCGCATGGCCAACCTCAACATCGAGCCCGGCACCTCGACGCTGGAGGAGCTCGTCGCCGGCATCGAGCTGGGCATCATGATGCGCACCAACGTCTCGTGGTCGATCGACGACTCGCGCAACAAGTTCCAGTTCGGCTGCGAGTGGGGCCGCATGATCCGGAAGGGGAAGCTCGCCGAGGTGGTGAGGAACCCGAACTACCGCGGCATCTCGGCGACCTTCTGGCGCTCGCTCACCGGCGTGGGCGACGCCTCGACCTTCGAGGTGATGGGCACGCCGTTTTGCGGCAAGGGCGAGCCCAACCAGGTCATCCGCTGCGGCCACGCCTCCCCCGCCTGCCGCTTCACGGGCGTGGAAGTCTTCGGGGGCGCGCAATGAGCATGAAGGACTACTTCCACGAGCTGGCGGACTTCGTGCAGTCGCTCGCGGGCGCGGGAGAGGTGATCGCCTCGGGCTTCGCCGCGGAGACCTCCGACTTCGTGCGCTTCAACCGCAGCGCCGTGCGCCAGGCGACGAGCGTGCGCCAGGTGCGCTGGACGCTCACCCTCATCCGCGACGGACGGCGCGTGGACGCGACGGCCACGCTCGCGGGCACGATCGCCGCCGATCGCGAGCAGCTCAAGGCGATGCTGGCGGAACTGCGCGCCGGCATCGCCGACGCCCCCGCGGACCCGTACCTGCTCCTCCCCGGGAAGCCCGTGAACACCGAGCGCGAGGCCGTGGGGGAGATCCCCGATTGCGCGCGCGTTATCGACGCGGTCGCCGAGGCCGGCCGCGGGCTCGACCTCGTCGGGCTGTACGCGGGCGGGCCGATCCTGGAGGGCTTCGCCAACTCGCTGGGGCAGCGCAACTGGCAGCGCGTCGACAACTTCAACTTCGAGTGGTGCCTGTACCACGACCGCGACAAGGCCGTGAAGACCTCGTACTCCGGCCCGCGCTGGGACGGCGGGACCTTCGAGGCGAGGATGCGCTTCGCGCGCGAGCAGCTCGCCCTGCTCGGGCGCCCGGCGCGCTCCCTCGAGCCCGGCCGCTACCGCGCGTACCTCACGCCCGCCGCGATGGAGGACGTGATCGGGATGCTGTGCTGGGGCGGGTTCGGGCTGAAGAGCCAGCGCACCAAGCACAGCCCGCTCATGCGCCTGGCGGAGGGCACGGCGGCCCTGGACGCGCGCGTGAGCCTCGCGGAGAACACGGCCGACGGGCTCGCCGCGGGATTCCAGCGCGACGGCTTCGTGCGGCCCGAACGCGTGGAGCTCATCCGCGCCGGGCGCCCGGGCGACTGCCTCGCCTCCCCGCGCTCGGCCCGGGAATACGGTGTCGCGACCAACGGCGCCAATGCCGAGGAGGTGCCGGAGTCCCTGGAGCTCTCGCCCGGCGAACTCGCGCAGGCCGACGCGCTCAAAGCGCTGGATCGCGGCATCTACGTGGGCAACCTCTGGTACCTCAACTTCTCCGACCGCTCCGCCTGCCGCATGACCGGCATGACGCGCTTCGCCTCCTTCTGGGTCGAGGACGGGGAGATCCGCGCGCCGCTGAACGTGATGCGCTTCGACGACACCGCCTACCGCATCCTGGGCTCCGAGCTCGAGGCGCTCACCCGGGAGCGCGACCTCATCCTGCAGGGCGGCACCTACGGGGCGCGCAACACCGCCTCGATGCGCCTGCCCGGGGCGYTGGTGCGCGACTTCACCCTCGTGCTGTAGGCCGATTGACGCCGGGAGGCYGTCCGCGTAACATGAAAAAGTTCATAGGAAACAACGATTAAGCCAATGGCGTTGAAGCGGAACCCGAGGTGGATCGCGCTCCTCGCGGCCCTCGTCGCGAGCAGCGTGCTGGCCTCCCCTCCTTCCCCGTCCGCGAAGGCCCCCGCGGCCGTCTCCTACGCCATCCCCGACGCCTTCGACGATCCCGAGGTCCCGCTGCCGGACCCCGATCTCTGGCAGCGCATCCGCAACGGCTTCCTGCTCGATCCCCTGGACTCGAGGCTGGTGCAGGAGCACGAGGCCTGGTACTCGAGCCGCCCCGACTACATCAAGCGCTTCGTCGACCGCGGCAGCCGCTACCTGCACCATATCGTGGAGGAGGTGGAGAAGCGCGGCATGCCCACGGAGATCGCGCTGCTGCCGGTGGTGGAGAGCGCGTTCAACCCGCAGGCCTACTCGCGCTCCAAGGCCTCGGGGCTGTGGCAGTTCATCCCCTCGACGGGCAAGAACTACGGCCTCGCGCAGGACCACTGGAAGGACAACCGCCGCGACATCGTGGCCGCCACCCACGCCGCGCTCAACTACCTGCAACGCCTCTACGACATGTTCGGGAGCTGGGAGCTGGCGCTCGCCGCCTACAACTGCGGCGAGGGCTGCGTGGGGCGCGCCATCGCGGCCAACCAGAGGAAGGGCCTGCCCACGGACTACCTGAGCCTCAGGCTCCCGCCGGAGACGATGAACTACGTGCCGAAGCTCGTGGCGGTGAAGAACATCGTGCTCGCCCCGGCGCTCTACGGCATCGACCTGGAGTCGATTCCCGACCAGCCCTACTTCACCACGGTGGAGGCGCCCGAGAAGATCGACGTGAAGCTCGCGGCCAAGCTCGCGGGCATGCCCGAGGAGGACTTCCTCGCGCTCAACCCCGCCTACAACAAGCCGGTGGCCGTGGTGCCCACGGGGACGCTCGTGCTGCCCCTGGACAAGGCCGACGTCTTCCGCGAGAACCTCGAGAACTGGGACCAGCCCCTGGTCACCTGGACCACGATCCAGGGCAAGAAGGGCGAGTCCATCCACGTCATCGCCAAGCGCTACGGGCTTTCCGGGACGACGCTCGCGCAGGTGAACAAGCTGCAGGTGAACAAGAAGGGACGGCTCACCGTCGCGCAGCCCATCCTCGTGCCGGGACGGGGCAAGCCGGCGGCGCAGGTCGCCTCCGCGCAGCCCGCGCAGGCCGCCGCGCCCGCCAAGGCGGCGGTGGCCGCGGCCCCGTCCGCCGAGCGGACCACCAGCTTCTACACGGTCAGGGCGGGCGACACGCTCTACGGCATCGCCCGCCAGTTCGGCCGGGCCGTGCCCGACCTGCTGCACCTCAAC
>PQAI01000061.1 GCA_003105245.1 Betaproteobacteria bacterium
CACGCGCGCGAGCGGGTGAAGGGGTGGCTCGCGCGCTGGGTCTGCCCCGCGCAGGGGCGTTGACCCGAGTCAACGGGGATCCGCCCCCGAGCGGGAAAATGGGCGACGGAGCCGCGCCGTGTCCGACAACTACACGATCTCGCTCGCCTACCTCACCAGCCTCGCCGTCGGCCTGCTGATCGGGCTCGAGCGCGAGCGCCACCGCGAGTCGAAGGCGGGCGTGCGCACCTTCGCGCTCATCGCGCTGCTGGGGACGCTGTGCGCGATGCTGGGCGAGAAGACCGCCTCGCCGTGGCTCGTGGTCACGGGACTCGCCGTGAGCGTAGGCGGCGTGCTCGCGGCCTACATCTCCGCCCCGACCGGCACGCCGGACCAGGGGACCACGACCGTCGTGGCCTCCGGGCTCACCTTCTGCCTCGGCGCGGCCGTCTGGCACGGCTACTCGGGGATCGTGATCGCCGTGGCCATCGTGGTGACCACGCTCCTGCACTACAAGACGCAGCTCGAGGGCTTCTCGGTGCGGCTCACGGCGACCGACATGGCGAGCCTGCTGCAGTTCGCGGTGCTCTCGCTCGTCATCCTACCGGTGGTGCCCAACAGGGGCTTCGGCCCCTATGGCGCCCTCAACCCCTACCACCTGTGGATGATGGTGGTGCTCATCTCGGCGGTGAGCCTCGCGGGCTACGTCGCGTGGCGGCTGCTGGGCGGCAAGGGGCCGGTGCTGCTGCTGGGGGCGCTGGGCGGGCTGGTCTCGAGCACGGCGACCACCCTCGTGTATTCGCGCGGCGCGCGCGGCAAGCCCGAACTCGAAGGCACGGCAGCCACGGTGATCCTGCTCGCCAACCTCGTCGTGCTGCTGCGACTGTCGGTGCTCGCGGTCGCCGTCATGCCCTCGATCCTGCCGACGATGCTGCCGGTGATGGCCGCCGGGCTCGCGGCGACGCTGCCCATCGCGTGGATGACCTGGAGGAAGCACGCCGTCGGCCCGGCCCTCGAGAATCCGGAGCTCACCAACCCGACGGACCTTCCCGTCGCGCTCGGGTTCGGCGTGGCCTACGCGGTGGTGCTGCTCGCGGCCGCCTGGCTCAACGACCTTGCGGGCCTCGCCGGCGTGTACGCGGTCGCGATGGTCTCGGGCCTCACCGACGTGGACGCGATCTCGCTGTCTTCCTTCCGGCTCTTCGGTGACGGGCGCGTCACCGCGGCCGGCGCGGTGATGGCGATCGTCGTGGCGCTGTGCTCCAACGCCGTGGTGAAGGCGTCGATCGTCTTCGTGGTCGGCGGCCGCTCCCTCGGCATGCGCTGCATCGCCGGCTTCGGCGCGATGGTCGCCGCGCTCGTCGCCATGGCTGTCGCGATGCTCGCCTAGGGCGAGCGCGCTACTTCATCGCGTAGAGCTTGATCAGGTCGCCGCGCGAGACCACGCCGCGCACCTTCGCCTCGTCGTCGGTGACGATGAGGCGCTTGATGCGGTTGGTGTCCATGAGCGTCACGGCCGTGCGAAGCGTCTCGTCCTCGCGGATGGTGATGGGCGACTTCGTCATGATGTCGTCCACGATCGTGCCCATGCCCTTCCTCGCGCGGCGCTTCCTCACCACCGTCTCCAGCGTGTCGGTGACGGCGCTCTGCTCGAGGTTCATGGCGGAGAGGAAGTCGGCCTCGGTGAGCACGCCGATCAGCTTGTCGTTCACGTTCAGCACCGGCACGCCGCTCACCTTCTTCTGCACCATGAGGGTGGCGGCCGCGGTGAGGGCGCTTCCCGCGTGCACGCTCACGACCTCCTTCGTCATCACGTCGCGCACCTTCATCTCGCGGGCGTGGCGCGCGTGCGGCGTGGTCTCCAGGTCCTTGCCCACGAAGTTCATGTGCGAGGGCAGCAGCGGCACGTTGGGCAGCCGCCCCTTGAGCAGCAGGTTCCAGTACACCCACTGGAAGGCGAGCTTGCCCACGTGGTTCATGTAGCTTTCCTTGAGCAGCGAGAACGGCCCCACGTGCGCCATCGGGAAGGATCCCTCGAGGGGCTCGATGTCGTAGTTGAAGTCGAGCAGCATCGCCTTGTGGTGGCCCGTCTCGATGAAGCAGTTGGCGTGGCCGTCGAAGGTGGGCATCGCGGGCTTGCCTTCGATCTCGCGCAGCAGGTTCTCGACCACCGTCTCGGCCTCGAAGTGGGCGACCGACCCCGCCTTGGAGGTGGAGACGTTGGTGTTGTCGCCCAGGAAGTAGACGAAGTCGGCCTTCCTGCTCTTGAGCGTGCGCGGGTCGGTGAGGGCGTAGCCGGTGCCGTCGCCCAGCTCGGAATCGTCGATCACCTGCGGGCCCACGTTGGGGGGGATGGCGCACAGCAGGTCGTACTCGAGGGTCCGGCCGTCGAAGCTCCTGAGCGTCTTCGCGGCGGCATCGACGGATTCGGCGGCGAAGTCGGCCACCACGTTCACGCCCTTCTCCTGGGCCATGGCGGTGAGCACGCGGTTGGCGTTGGGCTTGGTGAAGGCGCCSGAGTASGGCGTSACCAGCGTGATGTCGATCGCGTCSCGRACGCCCTTCTGSGTGAAGTAGTAGTCGGCGAGGAAGGCGAACTCGATGGGCGCCACCGGGCACTTGATCGGCATGTCGCACACGTCGATCACCAGGCGCCCGGAGGTCATGCGCTCGAGCGCCGAGCGCATCGCCACGGCCCCCTCCAGCGTGTAGAAGGTGTGCACGCCGTCCTTGCCCATGGGCTCGGCCAGGCCCTCGATCTCCTCCGGCGCCACGCGGCAGCCCAGGGCGCTCACCAGGAAGTCGTAGCGCAGCGTGGTGACGCTCGTCTCGACGATCTTCTTCTCGGGGTCGATGCGCATCACGTCCGCGGCGAGGAAGTTCACGTTCCTCGGCAGCGGCTCGCCGATGGGCTTCACCAGGTCCTTGTGGTCGGTGTGGCCGTAGAGCCCGAAGGGGAGGAACAGCAGCCCCGGCTGGTACACGTGCTGGTCGGAGCGGTCCACGATCGTGATCACCCACTCCTTGAGGTCGAGCTTCTGGGTGAGCAGGTTGGCGACGAGGGCGCCGCCGGTGCCGGCGCCGAGGATGACGACCTGTTTCATGGAGACCTCCCGAGGGTGACGGTCCGATTGTCCCGTCCCGGGCAGGGCCGGGCTTGTGGGAGGTCAATAAGCGAGCGCTGATGTTGCCCGAAAGGGCAATACCCCCGGGGGTCAGCCGTCCAGGCGCTGCTGGAAGACGAGCCCCGCGTGCTCGCGAAGCGCGTGGAAGCGGACCTTCGGCCAGAGCTCCTGGGTGACCACTAGCTCGGCGTTGGCCGAGGCGAGGAAGGTGGGCGCGTCCACCGCGTCGTAGGCCACGCGGTGGCCGTTGGCCTCTATGAAGCGCGCGAGCTCCTTCGCGTCGTCGCAGGTGACCCAGCGCGCGATGTGGAACTTCGACGGGGCCATGCGCGCGGGCACCCCGTACTCGTGCTGCAGGCGGTGCGCCACCACCTCGAACTGCAGCTGCCCCACCGCGCCCAGCAGGAGCGACCCCCCGTGGTGGGGACGGAAGACCTGGATGGCGCCCTCCTCGCCGAGCTGCGCGAGCCCGAGCTTGAGCTGCTTGCTCTTCATGGGGTCGGCGATCTCGACCTGCTGGAAGATCTCGGGCGCGAAGAAGGGAAGCCCCGTGAACTGCAGGYTCTCGCCCTCCGTGAGCGTGTCTCCCAACTGGAGGGTCCCGTGGTTGGGRATGCCGATGATGTCGCCGGGCCAGGCGAACTCCAGCAGCTCGCGGCGCTGCGACAGGAACGACACCACGCTCCCGGGGCGGATGGACTTGCCGTTCCTCACGATCGTGAGGCGCATGCCGCGCTCGAACTGGCCGGAGCACACGCGCACGAAGGCGATGCGGTCGCGGTGCGCCGGGTCCATGTTGGCCTGGATCTTGAAGACCACGCCGGTGAACTTGCCCTCCTGCGGCTTCACCTCGCGCTGGATGGCGGCGCGCGGTCCCGGGGGCGGGGCGAGGTCGGCGAGCGCGTCGAGCACCTCGTGCACGCCGAAGTTGTTGATGGCCGAGCCGAAGAAGACGGGCGTCTGATTTCCGGCCAGGAAGGCGGCGCGGTCGAACTCGGGCGAGGCGCCGGTCACCAGCTCCATCTCGTTCTTCGCCTGCTCGAGCTCCGCGCCGAAGCGCTCCACGATCGCCGGGTCGGCGATGTCGGCCACCATCTCGTCGGCTTCCTGGAGGCGGTCGGCGCCCGGCCGGAAGACGCGCATGCGCGAGTTGCGCAGGTCGTAGACGCCGTGGAAGCTCTTGCCCATGCCCACGGGCCAGGTGAAGGGCACGGCCGCCATCCCCAGCGTGCGCTCGATCTCGTCGAGGAGGTCCAGGGGCTCGCGCACCTCGCGGTCCATCTTGTTGATGAAGGTGAGGATGGGGGTGTTGCGCGCGCGGCACACCTGCAGCAGGCGAAGCGTCTGCGCCTCCACGCCGTTGGCCGCGTCGATCACCATGAGCGCGGCGTCCACCGCCGTGAGCACGCGGTAGGTGTCCTCGCTGAAGTCCTGGTGGCCCGGCGTGTCGAGCAGGTTCACCACGCAGTCGCGGTACTCGATCTGCATCACCGAGCTCGCCACCGAGATGCCGCGCTGCTTCTCGATCTCCATCCAGTCGCTGGTGGCGTGGCGCGAGGCCTTGCGGGCCTTCACGCTGCCGGCGATCTGGATCGCGCCCGCGAAGAGCAGCAGCTTCTCGGTGAGGGTGGTCTTGCCGGCGTCGGGGTGCGAGATGATCGCGAAGGTGCGGCGGCGTTCGACTTCGTGGGCGATCGTCATCGGGGAGGGGCGCTTCGGGCGGGCGGCTTC
>PQAI01000062.1 GCA_003105245.1 Betaproteobacteria bacterium
GAAACCGACAAGGCCACGATGGAAGTGCCTGCGCCCGCCGCCGGCACGGTAAAAGCGATCAAGGTCAAAGTGGGCGACAAGGTCTCGGCAGGTTCGCTGATCCTGATGCTCGAAGCGAGCGCGACAGCCGAACAGAAAGAGCCCCCACCGCCTGAGGCCAAAGCCGCGGCGCCTGCCGCAGCCGCGGCGCAGCCCGCCGCGACGCCGGCGACCCCAGCTGCCGGCATCAAGGCCGACCTGCACGCCGAGGTGCTGGTGCTCGGCGCCGGCCCCGGCGGCTACACCGCCGCCTTCCGCGCCGCCGACCTCGGCAAGAAGGTGGTGCTGGTGGAGCGCTACCCCACGCTGGGCGGCGTCTGCCTCAACGTGGGCTGCATCCCGTCGAAGGCGCTGCTGCACGCCGCGAAGGTCATCGCGGACGCCGCGGACATGGCGAACCACGGCGTGAGCTTCGGCGCGCCGAAGGTCGATCTCGAAGCCCTGCGCAAGTTCAAGGACGGCGTCGTGGGCAAGCTCACCAAGGGACTGGCGAGCCTCGCCAAGGCGCGCAAGGTGACCGTGGTGCAGGGCAAGGCGCAGTTCGCCTCGCCGCACTCGATCGAGGTCGAGACGAAGGAGGGCCGCAAGGTCGTCTCGTTCGACCATTGCATCATCGCCGCGGGCTCGCAGTCGGCGAGGATCCCCGGGCTGCCCTACGACGACCCGCGCCTCATGGATTCGACGGGCGCCCTCGAGCTCAAGGACGTCCCGAAGCGCCTGCTCATCATCGGGGGCGGCATCATCGGCCTGGAGATGGCCACCGTCTACGACGCGCTCGGCTCGAAGGTGACCGTGGTCGAGTTCATGGACCGCCTCATTCCCGGCGCGGACCCGGACATCGTGAAGCCGCTCGCGAAGCGCATCGAGAAGCGCTACGAGAGGATCCTGCTGAAGACCAAGGTCGCGAAGATCGAGGCCCTGGAGGACGGCCTTCGCGCCACCTACGAGAGCGCCGACGGCACCTCCCCCGCGCCCGAGCCCGAGGTGTTCGACCGCGTGCTCCTGTCCGTCGGCCGCCGCCCCAACGGGAAGAACATCGCCGCGGAGAAGGCCGGCGTGACGGTGAACGAGCGCGGCTGGATCCCCGTCGACGGGCAGATGCGCACCAACGTGCCGCACATCCACGCCATCGGCGACATCGTGGGCGAGCCCATGCTCGCGCACAAGGCGACGCACGAGGGCAAGCTCGCGGCGGAGGTCATCGCGGGGCTGGCGCATCACGCGTGGGAAGCGCGGACGATCCCGAGCGTGGCCTACACGGACCCGGAGGTCGCCTGGATGGGACTCTCGGAACCCGAGGCCAAGGCGAGGGGCGTGGAGTACGAGAAGGCGGTCTTCCCCTGGGCCGCCAGCGGCCGCGCGATCGGCATGGGCCGCGAGGAGGGCCTCACGAAGATCCTCTTCGAGAAGGGCAGCCGGCGCATCCTCGGCGCGGGCATCGTCGGGCTCAACGCGGGCGAGCTCATCGCCGAGACCGTGCTCGCCCTCGAGATGGGCGCGGACGCCGAGGACATCGGCCTCACCATCCATCCGCACCCGACGCTTTCCGAGACGGTGTTCTTCGGCGCCGAGATCGCGGAAGGCTCCATCACGGACATGATGCCCCCGAAGCGCTGATGGGCCGTCCCGAGGAGTGGGGCGCCGATTCGCGCACCCTGTTCGCCGGCGCCCGCGAGCCGCGGAGCCTCGCCACGGCGGTGGCGACCTTCCACCGCACCCTCGACGAGGTGATCGCGGCGAGCGTGCGCGGGCACGCGGTCGCCGTCGCGTGCAGGCGCGGCTGCAGCCTCTGCTGCAGCCTCCAGGTGCAGGTCCAGCCGGTCGAGGTGTTCGCGCTCGCCGCGTGGCTGCGCCGCCACTTCGACGCACCGCGCCTGGAAGCGGTCGTCGCGAAGCTGCGCGACAACGCCGCGCGGACCGAGGCCATGGGGCCCGAGGCGCGAAGGCGCGCCAACCTGCCCTGCGCGCTGCTCGGCGAAGACGGCGCTTGCACCGCCTACGAGGCCCGGCCCGCGCAGTGCCGCAAGTTCCACTCGACGCGGCTGGCGACCTGCGAGGCCTCGCACTCCGCCCCGGGCGACGATTCCATCGCGAGCCCCGAGCACCCCGCCGTCGCGCACAACGCGGCGGTGATCATCACCCAGGCCAACCAGGCGGTGCGCGCGGCCGGCCTCGATGCCGTCGCCTACGACCTCAACGGCGCGCTTCTCGAGGCGCTCGCGGGCAACAAGGCCGAGCGCCGCTGGAAGGACGGCAAGAAGGCGTTCACGGGGCCGGGCAGCCGCGCCTAGGCGCGCGCCCTTTCGCCCGCTAGGGAAGGATGGCGGGAGCCACGATCGCCAGCGCGGCCAGCGTGGCCAGGCGGGGCACGCCGTAGAAGGAGCGCGGCTTCGCCTCGGCATCGAGGATCCCGACCACGACGTTCCCCTCGCCGAGCAGGGGCAAGCACGCTTCCGACTGCACCTCGTCGTCGCAGACGTAGAAGCCGCCGCCGTCCTCCACGTGCCGGCCGACGTCGTCGATCACGAGCGCGCGCCCCGTGAGGCCGACGGTGCTGTTGCTGCTCCCCGCGGCGAATTCCGGCGTGAGGGGGAATTCCGCGCGGCTGGGGCGGCCGACGTAGGAGAGCTTCACGAGCACGGGGCCGCTGGCCGGGCTCACCCGCCGCTGGTAGATGCCGAGCCAGTCGGAGCCGGTGGTCTCCTGGGCGCGCTCCACCAGCCGCTCGAGGAGCGCCAGGCGCCGCGTGGCCTGCTCGCTCCTGCCGCCCAGGATCCCGGCGAGGTCGTAGGGAACCGGCGCCAGCTCGTCGAGCACCGAGCACGATCCGTCCTCGCTCAGCAGGGGCACGGGATAGGCGTAGAGCGTGGCCGGATCGGCGATCTCGACCTTCTCTCCCAGCGCCTCCAGGAAGTCGCCGATCGCGAGCGCCACCTCGCCCTCGTGGCCCTCGAGCTGCGCGAGGCCCGCGGCCCGCAGGTAGCCGGCGATGCGCGCCGCGCCCTCGGCCGGCCCCTCGATGCGGGGCCTCATCGCGTGCCCTCCCCGCCCGGTGCGGCTGGCGCGGGCTGCTTGAAGTCGACGAACTCGAAGGGCAACCCGCGCGCGCGCATCCAGTCGGCCACCGCGAACCCCGTGGCGCGCGGCCACGGGCGAAGCTCGGCCGGCGCGTGCCGCCGGTACTCGACGATCTCCTCGCCCAGGCGCACGGTCCCGGTGGCCACGGCGTGATAACAGAGCATGATTTCGTTCTTTGCCGAAAAGAGGTAGTTCCCGATGAGGTGCGYCTCGACCACGTCGAGTCCCAGCTCCTCCTTCACCTCGCGCACCACGGCGGCCTTCGGGTCCTCGCGCGCCTCGAGGTAGCCCGTCACCAGCGCGAACCAGCCCTCGGGCCAGGCGCGGTTGCGSGCGAGGATGATCTCGCCCTCGTGCTCGACGAGGGCACCCACCGCCGGCGTGGGGTTGCCCCACTGCACGAAGCCGCAGGCGTCGTCCGGACAGGCGCGCCGCACGASCGTGCCCGCGTCGTCCGCRATGGGRCGGTCGGCGAGCGGCCTGGCGCAGCGCGGGCARAAGGCGAAGGACTCGGCGCTCACCCCGCGTCCTTCTCGCCGCCCTCGAGGGCGCGGCGCACGCGGTGCACGCCGCCGTAGACGGCCGCCGCGACGAGGGGCACCGAGATGCCCATCACGAGTTCCGGGTTCCCGTCGAGGCCGGCCGCCTTGGCCGCCTTCGCGAGCACGCCGACCAGGGAGACGCCGTAGTACGTGATGACCACGACGGACAGGCCCTCCACCGTCTGCTGCAGGCGAAGCTGCAGGCGCCCGCGGCGGTTCATCGCCTCGAGGAGCTTCTGGTTCTGCTGCTCGCGGGCGATGTCCACGCGCGTGCGCAGGAGCGCGCTCGCCCGCGTCACCCGCGCGGCGAGGTTGCCGATGCGCCGCGAGGCGCTGCGGCACGTGGCCATGGCGGGCGCGAGTCGCCGGTGCAGGAATTCCTCGATCGTGGAGAGCCCGGGAATTCTCACCTCGCGCAGCTCCGTCAGGCGCCTGTTGACGATCGTCTCGTAGGCCTCGGCCGCCTCGAAGCGAAAGCGCGTCGCGCTCTGCAGGTGCTCGACGCGGGCCGCGAGCCGCGTGAGGTCGTCGAGCAGGCGCGCCTCGTCCTCGGGCGTGGCGCCCGCGATGCGCTCGACGATGCCGCCGAGCTCCGACTCCATCGCGCCTACCTCCGGCGCCGCCTTTCGCGCGACGGGGAAGGCGAGCAGCGCCATCATGCGGTAGGTCTCGATCTCGAGGAGCCGCTGCACCATGCGGCCGGCCTGCCCGAGGCCCATCTCGCGGTTGAGCACGAGGAAGCGCGTGAAGCCGTCCTCGCGGATGCGGAAGTCCGCGTAGGCCCAGCCGCGCCCTTCGGCCACCGCGCCGCCGATCACCGTGTCGGCGGAAGTCCGGAACGCGTCCGCGGGCGGCGCATCGCCCGCGAACGGCACCAGGTTGATCGAGACCGCGACCAGTACCTCGCCGGGTAGCGAATAGGCCACGTCGGGCCATCCGGCACGCTCCAGAACCGCCGCCGGCGTGCTGTCGCCCGCGCCCTCGGCGAAGAACGTGTAGCTCGCGAACTCCGCGTGCCCTTCCCACTTGAAGCGCAGGCCCCCGGAAAGCGTCACCACCGCGTGGTCCACCCCCGGAGCGACGGACGCCCCGGCAGCCTGCGCCAGGCGCACGAGTGCCCCGCGATGGGCATCGCGCTCGTCGGGACGGTGGCGCACGGCGAGGTAGACGACGTGCTGGGCGCCGGCCAGGCGCACGGGCGGCCGCGCATGGACCTCGTCGTTGAGCGGGAGCCGGAGGCTGTCTTCAGGCAGTGCGAAGCCGGGGGAGATCATCGATCGCAGTGACGCACGGTTGGGGAACGGGGGCGGCGACGGAGCCGGTCTCGAATATGGAAAGATACCGCAGCGCCATGGACTCCAGCGAATGCCGGCGCGCCACGCGCTCGCGACCCGCCAGCCCCAGGCGCCTCGCGAGGGGACCATCGGCGGCGGCTTCGCCCATCGCGCGGGCGAGGTCCTCCGCGCGGCAGGCTTCCGGCAGGAGCCAACCCGTCACGCCGTCGCGCACGATCTCCCCGGTGCCACCGCTCGCGTTCGCGATGACGGCGATGCCCGCCGACATCGCCTCGAGAACCGCGTTGGGAGAGCCCTGGTGCGTGCCCAGCACGATCGCGGCCGTCCAGGGCTCGGCGAGGTACCCCAGGCCGGCGTCGGGGCCGCGGAAGCGCACGCCGGCGCCGCCCGCTTCCCGAAGGGCGTTGGCATGGGCGGCGTGCCTCGGCTCGGCCGTGCCGACGACGTGCAGCTCGGCGCCGGGCCGTTCGCGGACCAGCGCCTCGAACGCGGCGAGGACCGTCTCGAGCCGCTTGCTGGGCGCCAGGCGCCCGCTCACGAGGAAGCGCGGGGAGCGCGGCGGCGGGGGCGCGGGTTCGCGCAACCCCACGCCATTGGGGACGATTTCCACGCGCGCGCACCTGGGCGGCGCGGGATCGGCGTGCTTGATCACCAGCGTGTCGAGCCGGCGGTAGTACGCCGCGGCATCCTGCCCCGTCGCGGCGGCCATCGTCGTTGCGCCTTCCAGCTCCTCGAAGGCGTAGCGCCCCGGGCTCGCGTCGACGAGGCGAAGCCCCGGGGGCGCGAAGCGCGAGACGGCGAGCTTCACCCCGGGTGCCACGTTCCAGAAGCACAGCGCGCGCGCCCGCCGCGCCGAGGCGTGGGCGAGGAGGGACTCGGCGATCGCGAGGTCGTCCGGGGTCGCGGCCACGCGGAACGCCTCGACGCCGCGCTCGCGCAGCCCGGCCGCGAAGGCCCCCTGCGTGGACACGCCGCAGACGGCCACCGCGATCGCGTGCCGCCCGGCGAGCGACCTCGCGAGGTTCACGAGGGAGCGTTGCGCGCCGCCGGCGTTGAGGTTCGCCGTGACGAGCAGGGTGGCGATCGCCGGCCCCGAGGGGCGGCGGTGCGCGAGCGTGAGCGACCAGGCCCGCGGCGCCCGCGCGAAGGGCCGCGGCTCGAGGCGAGTGCGCACGGGATGGCGCGCGAGGCGCTTCGCGAAGGCATCCGCGCCCGCTCCCGGCGGCAGGAGCTCGAGCGCCGGATGGTCGATCTCGCGCTGCCCGCCGACGTCGGCCGCGACCACCGGCAGGCCCGCCGCGAGGGCCTCCTGCACGGCGATGGACAGTCCCTCGAAGCGGCTCACGTTGAGCAGCGCGTCCATCGCGGCGAGCCACGGCTCCACGGGCGTGACGAAACCCGGAAGCCGCAGCCGGTCCGCGACGCCGAGGCGAACGGCGGCCTCCAGCAGGCGGTCCAGCTCGGCGAGGGCGCCGCGGTCGAGGAGCCCGCCCAGCACGACCAGCGCCGCGTCGCGCCGCTTCGCCAGGGCCGCGAGCACCTCCAGCGCACGAGCGTGGTCCTTCTGCGGCTTGAACGCGCCGACGACCCCCACGAGGAAGGTCGTGTCGGCCAGGCCCAGCGATTCGCGGATGGCACGGCGCGCGCGCTCGTCGGTGGCCGCCGCCGCCACGCGCGGCCGGTGGCGAAGCGACACGACGGGAACGCGGCAACCGGCCTGGAGCACCTCGGCACGCACGGCCTCGGCGCAGGCGGCGGCCAGGGGCACGTGGGCCGGGTCCCACGAGGCGGGATCGTTTCGCCAGCCGGCGCGGGCGTTGTGCACCACCGGTACCGTGCGCACGCCCTTCTCCCACAGGATGGCGAGCAGGCGGTCGGGCACGAGGTGCGCGGAGACCGGTGACTCGGCGTCGCGCCAGTCGCGCGCCAGGGCGCGCAGGAACTCCTCGGGAGACTCGCGCCCGCGAACGCGAAGGCTCGCCGCGGCCGGTGCCGCGAGCGCCGTGCGGCGCGCATGCAGCACGGCGAGCTCTACCGGGCGCCCGCGCGCGCACTCGGCGCCGAGCCACTCGAGCACGATGCGCTCCGCGCCGCCCGGCGCGAGGGAAGCCACGAGCACGCGGATCGCGTCGCGCGCGTCGCGCACCGGCAGGAGTCCGTCGATCGGGCGCGCGAAGAGCGCCTCGGGAGCGTCCATTCAGTAGCTCGTCGAAGACGAGTCGTCGCCGGCGCCTCCGGACGAATCGCCGCCGTCCGTCGCGCCGGAATCGTCGCCGCTTCCGCCCGCGCCYGCTTCCGMGGAGGGCGTCGGCTCCGCTCCGCCGGGCGCGTCCCAGCCGGCGGACGCCCCGCCGCCGTCGAAGGTGCCCCCCGCTCCCGCGAAGGCCGCAGCCGCCGTCGCGGTGCGATCGGACGACGACGAGCTGTCGGACCACGTCGTTCCCCGGTCGCTGGAGGAGACGGCCTCGTCGGCGAGCGCGGTCTTGAACTTCCAGTTGGCGGGCGGCGCCCACTCGAACTCGCGCTCGGGATGCCAGTACTTCACGGTGGCGGCCCGTCCCGGCTTCTGGCGGACCGTGAACTTGCCCGCGCCCAGGCGCAGCGCGCCGAGCGCCCCGTCCTTCTTCTCCAGCGTGAACTCCGCGATGCGCTTTCCCGCGGCATCCTCGAGGATCGTGCGCTCGCCCTTGGGCGCGCCCGAGACCCGCGCGCGCGCGGCCGCCGCGAAGCCTGGCGGCTTCTCGATGACGCCCTTCACGGGCTTGAGCCCCTCCTCGACGCGGGCCACGACGTAGTCGGCCACGCTCGCCGGGTGGAAGTGGGGTTGCAGCTCGGGAAAGGTCGAGCGGAAGAGCGCCTCGGCCTTGGCGGCCTGCTCCCCGGATGCGAGCGATGCCTTGCGGTCGCGAACGAGCCCCAGGATCGGGCGCACCACGACCAGGTAAGCCATGAGGATCGCGAACAGCGCGAAGCCGAGATTCACCTCCATGCGCCCCCCTTTCCGCCGGCCCTTCCCCGGGGCGGCGGTCGACCGTCAACGAGGGATGGCGGCCGGGCTCAGAGCCGCTCGGCGAGCCACCCCTCGACGCTCTTCAGCGCGTCCGCGAGCGCGGCCGGATTCGTCCCCCCGGCCTGCGCCATGTCGGGCCTTCCCCCGCCCTTGCCGCCCACCTGCTGGGCGACGAAGTTCACGAGTTCGCCCGCCTTCACCTTGCCCGTCAGGTCCTTGGTGACGCCGGCGACGAGCGACACCTTGCCGTCGGCCACCGCGGCGAGCACCGCCACGCCGCTGCCCAGCTTCTCCTTCACCCGGTCCAGGGAGTCCCGCAGCATCCCCGCGTCGGCGCCATCGAGCACCAGGGCGATGGCCTTGGTGCCGTTGATGGTGCGCATGCCCATCGCGAGCACGTCGTCGAGCTTGCCGCGCGCGAGCTCGGCCTTGAGCCGGGCGAGCTCCTTCTCGAGCGCCTTCACGTTCTCGACCACCTGGGCGATCTTCGCGTCGATCTCCTGCGGCTGGGCCTTGAGCGCCTCGGCCGCGCGCGCCAGGCGCTCGCGGTCGGCCTGCGCCTGGGCGAGCGCGACGTTGCCGGCGATGGCCTCCACGCGCCGGATGCCGGCCGCCACACCCCCTTCGGAGACGATGCGGAAGTAGCCGATGTCCCCCGTGCGCGCGACATGCGTGCCGCCGCAGAGCTCGCGCGAGGTGCCGATGTCGAGCACGCGAACCTCGTCGCCGTACTTCTCGCCGAAGAGCATCATCGCGCCCAGCTTCTGGGCCTCGTCGATGGGCATGACGCGCGCGCTCGTCGCGGCGTTGGCCAGGATCTCGGCGTTCACGATCTCCTCGACGCGGCGGATCTCGGCCGCGGTCATGGGCGCGTTGTGGCTGAAGTCGAATCGGGTCTTGTCCTCGTCCACGAGGGAGCCCTTCTGCTGCACGTGCGCGCCCAGCACCTCGCGCAGCGCCTTGTGCATGAGGTGCGTCACCGAGTGGTGTCGCATCGTTCGCGCGCGCTTGTCGAGGTCGACCTGCGCGGCCACGGCGTCGCCCAGCGCGACCTCGCCCGTCTTGACGGTGCCGTAGTGGCCGAAGACGTCGGGCTGGATCTTCTGCGTGTCCTCGACGGCGAAGAGCGTGAGGCACACGCCCCCCTTGGTGAGCTCGCCGCGGTCGCCCACCTGGCCGCCGGACTCGGCGTAGAAGGGCGTGCGGTCGAGGACCACGACACCCGCTTCTCCCGCCGAGAGGCTCTTCACGGGACTGCCCTCGCGATAGAGCGCGACCACGCGCCCCTCCTCGGAGAGCGTGTCGTAGCCGCGGAAGGCGGTCTTCGCGCCGCTGTATTCGAGCTGGGCCCCGGCCTTGAACTTGCTCGCGGCGCGCGAGCGCTCCTGCTGCGCGGACATCGCGGCCTCGAAGGCCTTCATGTCCACGCCGAAGCCGCGCTCGCGGCCGATGTCGGCGGTGAGGTCCACGGGGAAGCCGTAGGTGTCGTAGAGCTTGAAGGCGGTCTCGCCGTCGAGCTCCTTGCGCCCGCCGGCGAGCGCCTCGTCGAGGATGGACATGCCGTGCTCGAGCGTCTCGCCGAAGCGCTCCTCCTCCTGGCGCAGGGTGGCGGTGACGCGCCCCTCGGCCTCGCGCAGCTCGGGGTAGGCCTCCCCCATCTCGGCGGCGAGGTCGGCCACGAGCTTGTAGAAGAACGGCTGCTTCTGCCCTAGCTTGTAGCCGTGGCGCATGGCCCGCCGCGCGATGCGCCGCAGCACGTARCCGCGCCCCTCGTTGCCCGGGATCACCCCGTCGCAGATGAGGAAGGCGCAGGCGCGGATGTGGTCCGCGATCACGCGCAGGCTGGGGGACTCCAGGTCCTTCTCGCCGGTCTCGCGAGCGGCGGCCTTCACCAGCGTCTGGAAGAGGTCGATCTCGTAGTTCGAGTGCACGTGCTGCAGCACCGCCGTGAGGCGTTCCAGCCCCATGCCCGTGTCCACCGACGGCTTGGGCAGCGGGTGCATCGTTCCCGCCTCGTCGCGGTTGAACTGCATGAACACCAGGTTCCAGATCTCGATGTAGCGGTCGCCGTCGGCGTCCGGCGATCCGGGAGGGCCGCCCGCGATGCCGGGGCCGTGGTCGTAGAAGATCTCGGAGCACGGTCCGCAGGGGCCGGTGTCGGCCATCTGCCAGAAGTTGTCGCTCTCGTAGGGCTTGCCGCCGGGCTTGTCGCCGATCCGGACGCAGCGCTCGGGCGGCACCCCGATCTCCTTCGTCCAGATGTCGTAGGCCTCGTCGTCCGTCTTGTAGACGGTGGTCCAGAGCTTGTCCTTCGGGATCCCGTAGACCTGCGTGACGAGCTCCCAGGCGTAGCGGATTGCGTCGCGCTTGAAGTAGTCGCCGAAGCTGAAGTTGCCCAGCATCTCGAAGAACGTGTGGTGGCGGGCGGTGTAGCCCACGTTCTCGAGGTCGTTGTGCTTGCCGCCGGCGCGCACGCAGCGCTGCGAGGTCGCGGCGCGGGTGTAGGCGCGCTTGTCGGTGCCGAGGAAGACGTCCTTGAACTGGACCATCCCGGCGTTGGTGAAGAGGAGCGTCGGGTCGTTTCCCGGCACCAGCGGGCTGGAGGCCACGGGCTGGTGCCCCTGGGAGACGAAGAAGTCGATGAATTTCTTGCGGATTTCGCTGGTTTTCATGGCGTGCGCCGGGGCTGCGGGCGAAACCGCAAGGATACCAAATCGCGCGCCATTCCCCTCTTCCGGGGGGAGCGGCCTAACGGACCGCAGTCGGGTCGAAGTGCGGGTTCTCGATGAGGCCCAGCCGGTTGCCGAAGGGATCGCGCACGGCGGCCACCTTGATGCCGTCGCCGACCTCCGTCACCGGATCGAGCGGCAGGGCGCCCAGGGCGATGAGCCGCTCGACTTCCGCCGAGACGTCGTCGACGCCCCAAAGCGGCTGCGCCCCGGCATCCCCCGGCGGGGCGTCCGGAACGAGCCCCAGCTCGAAGCCGCCGACGGCGAAGCCGACATAGAAGGGCTGGTCGAAGTAGGGCTCGACGCCCAGCACCTGCGAATACCACGCCTTGCCGGCGGCGATGTCGGGCGCGGGATAGAGGGCCGTTCTCAGGCCGAGGATCATGGGAACCTCCGGAAGACCTAGCGGGAGCGGGAATGCTGCGACTTCAGGAAGCGCAGCACGGCCTCCAGGGGAAAGCCGCGCTGCTGCAGGAAGCGGACCTGCCTCGACCTTTCGGCTTCGTCCGCAGGTGGCGTGCCGAAGCGCGAGCGCCAGGCGGACGCGAGGGCCTCGCCCTCCTCCGCCCGCGCCTGCTCGAGGCCGCGCTCGATGCCGGCCTGGTCGATGCCCTTCTCGCGCAGGTGGTGCGCGATCTTGAGGGGGCCGTACTTGCGCGCCTTCGCGCGCACGGTCTGCTCGACGAAGCGCTGCTCGGAAAGCCAGCCGCGGCTCGTGAAATCGTCGAGGAGAGCCTCGAGGTCGACGCCCTCCTCCCCGGCGTGCGGCGCGAGCTTTCGCCGCAGCTCGGCGCGCGAATGCTCGCGCCGGGCGAGCAGCCTCAGCGCGCGCGCGCGCAGGGCCGCTTCCGGGGTGGGATCGGTGAACCCGAGGGCCATGGCCTGCGACGCGCCGCGCGCGCGGCCGGTCAGTCCGCTTCGGCGGCGTCGGCCTCGCCGTGGTCCACCGGCATGCCGCCGGCGATGCCCACGGCCTCGCGGATCCTCGACTCGATCTCGGCGGCCATCTCCGGGTTCTCCTTGAGGAACTCGCGCGTGTTGTCCTTGCCCTGGCCGATCTTCTCGCCCTTGTAGGCGTACCAGGCGCCGCTCTTCTCGATGATGCGGTGCTGGACGCCCAGCTCGATGATCTCGCCGTGGCGCGAGATGCCCTCGTTGTAGAGGATGTCGAAC
>PQAI01000063.1 GCA_003105245.1 Betaproteobacteria bacterium
TCGGCTGGTTCGGCTTCAACGCGGGCAGCGCGCTGGAAGCCAACAACTCGGCCGTGCTCGCGTTCATGAACACCTTCCTCGCGACCGCCTGCGCGGTGCTGTCCTGGACCTTCGTCGAGTGGCTGTTCAAGGGCAAGCCCTCGATGCTGGGCGCGGCCTCGGGCGCGGTGGCGGGCCTGGTGGCCATCACSCCGGCCGCSGGCAACGTSGGCATCCCGGGCGCCTTCGCCATCGGCCTCATCGCCGGCCCCGTSTGCCTGTGGGGCGTCTCCGGCCTGAAGAAGATGCTCAAGGTCGACGACTCCCTCGACGTCTTCGGCGTGCACGCRCTGGGCGGCATCACGGGCGCCMTCCTCACGGGCGTCTTCTGCTCGCCCGAGCTGGGCGGCCCCGGCTACGTGGCCGACTGGGTCACGGCCGCGATGGTGAAGCCCGCCGACTACTCGATCATGGCGCAGGTGATCACGCAGGCGAAGGCCGTCGGCGTGACGGTGGTCTGGTCCGGCGTCGTGGCGTTCATCGCCTACAAGATCGCCGACCTCGTGATCGGGCTGCGCGTGCCGGAGGAAGAGGAGCGCGAAGGCCTGGACATCACGGCCCACGGCGAGTCCGCCTACAACTGATCCCAMGGATCCCGGGGGCGGGCGGTGGACCCGCCCCCGGCCTCAAGCTGGCTCCACCGAACCTCCGCGACGGCGCTTCTCCTTTGCTCCGTATCGGAATCTCCCCAAGAGAGGCCACACTTGAACGGGCACCCCGGTGCCCGTTTTTTTTTGTACCAGGTACACGAACCAGGTACGCGTACCTGGTTCGTGTACCTGGTACCAGCTCGTGGCGTGGTAGGATTTCGGCCCGGTTCACCCTCCCGAAACGCCCGCCGCCGTGACCCCGAAACGCCTCCGCATCGCCACCCGCGAAAGCAAGCTCGCGATGTGGCAGACCGAGCACGTCGCCGCGCGCCTGAAGGAAGCGAACCCGGGGCTCGCGGTGGACATCGTGGGCATGACCACGAAGGGCGACCGCATCCTCGACCGGCCGCTGGCGCAGGTGGGCGGCAAGGGGCTCTTCATCAAGGAGCTCGAGGTCGCGCTGGCCGACAACCTGGCCGACATCGCGGTGCACTCCATGAAGGACGTGCCCATGGAGCTGCCGGACGGCTTCGCGATGCTGCCCTTCGGACCGCGAGAGGACGCCCGCGACGCCTTCGTCTCCCTCGCGCACACGACGCTCGCCTCGCTTCCGCCGGGTTCCGTCGTGGGCACCTCGAGCCTGCGGCGCGAATGCCAGCTGCGCCGCGCCTATCCCGCGCTCGTGATCAAGCCCCTGCGCGGCAACGTGAACACGCGCCTGGCGAAGCTCGAGGCCGGCGACTACGACGCGATCATCCTCGCGGCCGCGGGACTCAAGCGCCTGGGCTTCGGCGATCGCATCCGCGAGCACCTTCCCCTGGCGCTGGCGCTTCCCGCCATCGGCCAGGGCGTGCTCGCGATCGAGTTCCGCGCCGACCGCGCCGATCTCGCCGGGCTTCTCGAGCCCTTCGTCGATCCCGCCGCGCTCGCCGCCTCCCAGGCCGAGCGCGCGCTGGGCCTCGTGGTGGAGGGGAGCTGCGAGGTGCCGCTGGGCGGGCACGCCACGGTGATGGGCTCCGCCCTCGTCCTCGAGGGCTTCCTGGGGCTCCCCGACGGCACGAGGCTCGTGCGCGAGCGCGCCGAAGGCGAGTCCGCCGACGCCGCGAAGCTGGGTCGCGCGCTGGGCGAGCGCATCCTGGCCCGGGGCGGGCGCGAAGTGCTCACGCTCCTCGCCCAGCCGCGGCAATGACGGGCGCCGGGCCGCTTTCGGGCCTGGGGGTGGTGCTCACGCGCCCGCGCGCGCAGTGCGAGGCGATCGCCTCGGCACTCGAATCGCAGGGCGCGCGCGTCATCGTCTTTCCCGCCCTCGACATCGTTCCCATCGCGCTCTCCCCCGCGAGCCGCGAGGCGCTGGCCTCCCTGCCCTCGGCGTCGCTCGCGATCTTCGTGAGCGCCAACGCGGCCGAGCACGGCGTCGCCGCGGTGCGTGCGGCGGGACCCTGGCCCGGCGAGGTCGCCGTCGCGGGCGTGGGCGCCGCCACCGCCGCCGCCCTGAGCGAAGCGGGATTCGCCCGCGTCATCGCGCCTTCGGGCGGCTTCGACAGCGAGTCGCTTCTCGCCTGCCCCGAGCTGCAGGACGTGAAGGGACGCCGCGTGGTCGTCTTCCGGGGCGTGGGCGGGCGCGAGCACCTGCGCACGACGCTCGAGTCGCGCGGCGCCACCGTGGCCTACGTCGAGTGCTACCGGCGCGAGCGTCCCGCGAGCGACCCGGCGGGGCTGCTGGCGGCGCTCGAACGCGGCGAGATCGACGCGGTCCATGCAATGAGCGCCGAAACAGTGGACAATTTCCTCGCGCTGGCGGGCCCCGGTGTCTCGTGGTCGCGCGTGGCGCTGGTGGTGCCGCACCCGGCGATCGCCCGGCAGCCCGCGGCGGCCTCGTTCGGCCGCGCGGTGGTTTCCGGGCAGGGCATCCCCAGCCTCGTCGAGGCGCTCACCCGTTTGCGAAAGGCGTCATGAGTTCCCCGCTTCCCGAACCGAGCTCGCTTCCCGCCCCCCGGCCCGCCCGACCGGCCGTGGGGGCTTCAGACCGCGCCGCGCGCTGGGTTGCGGGAATCTCCTTCGCCGCCGCGGCGGTGGCCATCGGGCTGGCCTGGAACGCGCAGCAGGCGCTTTCGTCGCTCTCGCAGTCGGCCGGCGGCAAGCTCGCGGACCTGGGCGCCGAGCTCGGCCAGTCGAAGACGAACCTCGCCCAGGCGCAGGCCGCCCTCAAGGATTCGCAGGCGCGCATCGCGGAGCTCGAATCGCGCATGGTCGACGCGCAGGAAAGCCGCGTTGCGGTGGAGGAGATGTACCGCGAGCTCTCGAGGAGCGCCGACGACCGCATGCTCGCCGAGGTCGAGCAGCTCCTCATCCTCGCGAGCCAGCAGCTGCAGCTCGCGGGCAACGTGAAGGGCGCGCTCATCGCCCTGCAGGCGGCCGACCAGCGGCTCTCCCGCGCCGACAAGCTGCAGGTGGCGAACCTGCGCCGGGCGCTCAATGGCGACATGGACCGGCTGAAGGCCCTTCCCCTGGTGGACACGGTGGGCATCGCGGTGAAGCTCGACGCGCTGGTGCAGCAGACCGACAGCCTGCCGCTCATCGTGGCCGAGTCGCTGCCGCCCGCGCGCGCCGGCAACCGCGCGAAGCTGCCGCCCGAGGAAAGCGCCTACCTGCGCGCGGCGCGCGATTTCTGGGAGGAGATGAAGGGGCTGGTGCGCATCCGGGAGATCGCCCCCGCCGAGGCGGTGCTGCTGTCGCCGGCGCAGACCTTCTTCCTGCGCGAGAACCTGAAGCTTCGGCTCCTGGCCGCGCGCGTGGCCCTCCTCGCGCGCGACGAGACCTCCTTCCGCGACGACATCCGCGCCTCCCAGGCCTGGATCGCGAAGTACTTCGACGCCAAGGCGCGCGTGAACGTGAACGCGCTGGCCACCCTCAAGCAGCTGGCCGACAGCCCCGTGTCGATCACGCCGCCCGACATCAACGCGAGCCTCGCCGCGGTGCGCTCCGCGCGCGCCGCCCGCGAGAAGCGATAGGCCCGCCGTGCGCTTCGCGATCTGGACCGTCGTGCTCGCCATCGTCGCCGTGGGCGTGGCGCTCCTCGCGCGCCAGTCCGACGGCTACGTGGTGGTCGTCGCGGCTCCCTGGCGCATCGAGCTCTCGCTCAACCTCCTGGTGGTGCTGGTGCTCGCCGGCTACCTCGCCTTCCACCTGCTCGCGAGGCTCGTGGAGGCCCTGGTGGCCATCCCCGCGCGCGTGCGCGCCTACCGCGCCGAACGCGCCCGCTCGCGCGCCCGCCACGCGCTGAACGACGCGCTGCTCGCGTTCTTCCAGGGTCGCTTCGCGAGCGCGGAGAAGTCGGCGGCCGTCGCGATGGAGGGCGAGGAGTCGAAGGCGGTCGCGGCCATCATCGCGGCGAGGAGCGCCCACGAGCTGGGCCGCTTCACGGAGCGCGAGGCCTTCCTCGACCAGGCGCGCGGCCCCGCACCGGAGGTCGACCAGGCGCGCCTCACCACGCTCGCCGACCTGCTGCTCTCGCAGGGCCGGCACGAGGAGGCGCTCGCCGTGCTCAAGGACCTCGCCGGGCGCGACGCGCGCAACCTGCGCCTGCTGCGCATGCGGCACGCGGCGGAGACGGCCCTCAAGCGCTGGGACGAGGTGCTCGCCACCACCGCCTCGCTCGCCAAGCTCGGGGGATTGTCGGAGTCCGAGGCCTCCGCCTCGCGGCGCCTGGCCCACCTGGGCAACCTGCAGCGCAAGTCGCAGGACGCGGCCGCCCTCGCCGCCTACTGGAAGCACCTTCCCTCGGAGCTGCGCGCCGACTCCGCCATCGCCGCCACCGCCGCGCGCTACCAGCTGGCCCTGGGCGGCACCGGCGAAGCCCAGGCGATCGTGGAGAACGCGCTGGAAGCCGGGTGGGACGCGGGGCTGGTGGCCCTGTACGCCGACTGCGCCGGCGAGTCGGCCGTGCCCCTCATCGAGCGCGCGGAGAAGTGGCTG
The DNA here is from genome assembly GCA_003105245.1 of Betaproteobacteria bacterium. Lineage (GTDB taxonomy): Bacteria > Pseudomonadota > Gammaproteobacteria > Burkholderiales > Usitatibacteraceae > FEB-7. The sequence continues at coordinate 4,605 of PQAI01000063.1, forward strand.
CGGACGCATGCGCGCGACCCGGCGCTGCTGCTCTCGCTCGGCAAGCTGTGCATGCGGCAGGGCCTGTGGGGCAAGGCGCAGAGCTACATCGAGGCGAGCCTCGCGCTGGAGCCCACGCACGACGGCCACATGACGCTCGCCGCCCTCATGGAGAAGCTGGGCAAGCCGCAGGAAGCGGTTCGCCATTTCCGCCGCAGCGCGGAACTCGCGGGTTAGTATTGCGTCGAATTGCGATCCGCAATCAAGAGGACCCGGTCATGACCCGCGACTACGCCCCCCTCACCCACCGCGCGCTGCCCCCGGGCGCCCAGGTCACCTCCCTGCAGGCGCCGGCGCGGCTGACGCTGGAATCCCCGGCGATCGAGGCCATGACGGACCTGCGCAGGGTCGCGGCGAGCACGGTGTCCACGGACCGCACGATCGAGGACTGCAACGCCCTCATGAAGGCGCGGGGCATCCGGCTGCTCTTCGTCGAGGACGCGCAGCGCCGCGTGCTGGGCGTCATCACCGCCACCGACCTGCTGGGCGAGAAGCCCGTCCGCTTCATGCAGGAGCGGGGCCTTCGCCGCCACGAGATCCTCGTCTCCGACCTCATGACGCCGGCCTCCGCCCTCGAGGCGCTGGACCTGCAGGC